>QNCH01000006.1 GCA_003645745.1 Candidatus Omnitrophota bacterium | reverse complement strand
GCGTTAAAGGATGTCTCGTTTGAAATTAACAAAGGGGAAATCGTTGGTTTTTTAGGACAGAACGGCGCTGGGAAAACTACGATTATGCGTATTTTGACTTCTTATCTTCCGGCTACATCTGGTGAGGTTATCATTGCCGGTCAAAAAGTATCTATAAACTCTTTGGCTATTCGTAAAAAAATAGGGTATTTGCCTGAGACTCCGCCGCTTTATTCTAATATGATCGTAAGAGATTATCTTAAGTTTGCCGCGCAGTTGAAAAGTATTCCGGCTAAACAGCAGCGTGGCCAAATCGACAAAGTAATAGAAGAGTGCAGCCTTGAGAGTGTTCAACGTAAAGCTATTGCTATTCTTTCCCGGGGGTATAAACAAAGAGTGGGGATTGCCCAGGCGATAATTAATGATCCGGAAGTTTTGATTTTAGATGAGCCGACAATTGGATTAGACCCGGTTCAGATTATTCAAGTGCGTAATCTGATCAAGAGTTTAGAGTATAAAAGAACAGTGATTTTAAGCACACATATTCTTTCTGAGATTCAGCAAATTGCTCAAAGAGTTTTAATCATTAAATCAGGTGAAGTTATTGTTGATGAAACTTTAGAAAATCTCTTAAAAGAGTTTGGAACAAATCTTGAAGATATATTTTTAAAATTACATTCTGCTAAGGAGAATTAATCAGGATGAATAAAATTTTTGCGATTGCCGCAAAGGAACTAAAAGTATATTTTAAATCCCCTATTGCTTATATTGTTTTGATTATTACTATTTCGATTTTCAATATATTCTTTTTTTTGATAATTGACCAGGGGCAAGAGGCTAATCTGCGTGATGTATTTAAAATAATGGAATTTTTGTTTATTTTTATTGTACCGCTTTTAACCATGAAAACTTTTGCAGAGGAGAAGTTCTCAGGCACTATGGAATTCTTAATGACTACACCTACGACAAATACGGAAATTGTTCTTGGCAAATATTTGGGCAGTTTAATATTTTTCACTCTTATTATTGGATTAACAACGAGTTATTATTTTATTATCGAATTTTTTGGCCAACCTGAGCTGCTGGCGATATTTACAGGATATCTCGGTATTTGGCTGGAGGGCGCCTTGTTTATTGCTATTGGCATACTGGCTTCTTCATTAACAAAGAATCAGATTATCGCGGCGATAAGCTCTTATGTAATCTTGTTTTTATTGTATTTTTCAATAAGCTTTATCAAGTATTTCAGCGGCCATACAGAGGCCTTGATTCGATATGTCGGTACCTGGAGTCATGCAGGGAACTTTACTATGGGACTGATCACTCTGGCTGATTTGGTGTATTACTTAAGCGGTATTTTTATTTGTATTTTATTCACAAGACTTAACATTGAGAATCGGTTATGGCGTTAAAGAAAAAATTTATGAATTTTCCTTTACTCTTCGGAATGGGGATGCTTTGTCTTTTATCTGGTATGGGAGCTTCTTATATAGAAAACCATTTCACTAAGTTAACCATTATTATTTCTTTAGTCGGCTTAAGTTGTGTTTTGCTTTGTCTTTTTGAGTTAAGGAAGTTTACCAAAAGTCCGGCGCGGGCTTCTCAATGGCAAAAGTATGGGTTGATTGTGATAGTGTTGTTCTTAGTCCTTCTTGTGGGGATTAACTATTTATCGTATCGTTACAATGTGCGTTGGGATGTAACTAAAGTTAAACAGCATACTTTATCAAAAAGTACAGCTGTAGTGATTGAGCATCTGCAAAGGGAAGTTAAAATTGTTGCTTTTAATGTGGGAATACCTCCAAAGTATTTAGAAGATTTGTTTAAAGAGTATGAAAGGCGTTCTCACACAAGGATCAAAACCGAAATTATTGATCCTATTGTGCAGATTGGTTATGCTGCTCAATTTGGTAGTGTAATCAGCGGAAAAGAAAGAAAGGTTATTGTCAGCTCAGGGAAAGAGCGTAAGGACATTGATTTTACCAAGCGACCGTTATCTGAAGAGCAATTAACTAATGCGATTATCCAGGTGGCAAGAGATAAACGCGTTGTCTATTTTTTAACTGGACATGGAGAATACAATGTTTCTGATGAGGGGGATCATGGTTTAAGCATTCTAAAAAAAATATTAATCGCGAATAATGTAGAAGTAAAAACAGTGATGTTGGGATTAGGCGAGGAGACTCCTAAAGATTGTGATGTTCTGATCATTGCCGGTCCCAGAAATTCTCTAACAGAAGAAGAGGAAAAGATGATCTTTGAGTATTTAGAGAATGGCGGTGATGCCTTTTTTTTAATTGAAAACACTCCTGTTACTACAGCGGATAAACTTTTGACAGAACAAGAAAAGTGCAAAAATCCTTCTTTAAATAACATTTTCAATCACTGGGGAATAAAAATTGCTAATGATGTTGTTGTAGATTTATCGAATCATATTGGACAGGATGTAGGATGTCCGGCTACCCGTAATTATGCGCCGTATCAGGCGATTGTAAAGAATTTGGATTATACATTTTATATTCGTCCTCGTTCAATTTCGATTTTAGAAAATCGACGCAAATCAATTAAGCTGGCTCCATTGGTTTTGACTGCCTCAAAGGAGAGCAGCTGGGGTGAAACTGATCAGGCGCTTAATGTCAAATTTGATCAAGGTGTAGATAGTCCTGGGCCTGTTCCCATTGCATTTGTTATCTTGGAGACAAAGGAAGAGAATGAATCTTCTGATACCCGTATTGTTGTTTTTACTGATACAGACTTTTTGTCGAATGCTTTTATTGAGAAATATAGCAATGCTGAGCTGGGATTAAATGTGATTAGTTGGCTTTCAGATGTAGAATATAAGATTTTTATTGATCCGAAAGAAATTAAAGTCGAACGGCTTGATTTAACAAGCAAGCAAAAACGCATAGTGGCTGTTATTCTTGTTGTTATACCTCTTCTTATTGGTATTGGAGGTATAATGATCTGGCTCAAACACAAGGGTTAACAATAAATTTCTTAAAGAAAGTATTTCCATTCCCCCCTGCAATGTTTTTAGCGGGAATCTATACTTAAACGTAATAGGGCTGCAAAATAATAGTCATATTGTCAATAGGGTGTTTACAAATGCGGGGGATGCACCTCAGATTTGAGACTGTTTTGACAAAATTGTTTATTTTATGTATACTGTATATTCTACTATACTCAAACGTAATAGGTCTGCAAAATTTAGGTGTTTCCCTGTGCTGTAGGTTGGAATGCTCTGCCTAAGCCAAACCGCAGAAGCAGCAGGCTGCGCCTAAGGTTTGATCAATGAATAACGTTTCAAAATGCGTAAATCAATAAATATACAGGGAAAAAGTTATTATGATAATAAAAGCGGAACGTACAAAGTTGACAGTGCTGCAAGTAGCAACCCTTAATCAGCCGGTTAAGCAGGATCTTGGTTACAGTCCTATAGAAACGGTTATTTACAATATAGATAAAGGACTTTGCCTTTTAGGGCACAGGTCTATCGTTGCCTGTTCAGGAGATTCTATTGTTGTTGGGGAAAAATACATAACGATCAAACAAAGTTTTAATGAGTACTGCAGTAAAGATAC
Organism: Candidatus Omnitrophota bacterium; assembly: GCA_003645745.1. GTDB lineage: Bacteria > Omnitrophota > Gorgyraeia > B26-G9 > B26-G9 > B26-G9. The sequence goes on along the minus strand of QNCH01000006.1, from coordinate 14,352 downwards.
TTTACAACAGCGCGAAAGTATGCATACGCACTTTATTATGTCGTTAGAAAGAGCAAGGGAGAGTGATATCAACATAATCCATGTGCATGACGCACTAATGGCTGAGTATATTTATAAAGGAGTATTCAAAAGCCCTGTTCCAATCGTGATGAGCCTTCATGTTCCGGCTGAAGATAGAAGTTCTTTCAAGTGTTGGCATCAATCATTGGCATCTTCTTCCCAAATGTATTTTGTTCCGATCAGCGAATATCAAAAAATGGAATATCCTAACTTAGTGAATGTTGGCAATGTTATACACCATGGAATTGATCTGGAAAACTACCCGGTAAAAAAGAATTTAGACAAAGGAACCTATCTATTCATTATAGGTAGAATAACTAAAGTCAAAGGGCAGGATAAAGCTATAGAAGTTGCGAAGAAAACTGGTTCTAAACTTATTATTGCCGGTTGTGTCCAGAATAAAGCCGCAGACAAGGAGTTCTTCATACAATTGAAAGATTCGATCGACCTATTGCTTGACGTTGGGAAATATCCTGTGGATAAGGATTATTATGCTAAAGTCATAAAGCCTTTATTGGATTGTGATAAACAGATTATCTATATCGGAGAAATCAACAGTGAACAAAAAAAATTATGGTATCAGCATGCAAAGGCAACTTTGTTTCCAATACAATGGGGGGAGCCATTTGGGCTTGTATTGATCGAATCGATGGCGTGCGGGACTCCAATTCTGGCATTTGAAGAAGGCGCTGTTCCTGAAATCGTGCTACATGGTAAAACAGGGTTTGTGGTGAATTCTCTTGCTGCCATGATTGAAGCAGTTGAGCTCATTGATAATATTGATCCCTATGAATGCCGGAGACACGTTCAGAATAATTTCTCAATAACAAGTATGGCTCAAAAGTATTCAGAGCTGTATCAATGGATATTTGATGACAATAAAATTATAGACAACAGGGGACAAGGTATAGACTTTACTTTAACTCCTGAGTCAAAAGGAATTTATGCCTAGAGACATTCCAGTAAGTAACGGCTCTCTTCTTTTTAATTTTGATTCAGATTATCAAATTCGGGATATATATTTTCCCCTTATTGGTCAAGAGAACCATTCAAAAGGATTTCCTTTTCGCCTGGCACTGTGGGTGGATGGACAATTTTCATGGATGGGGCCAGAATGGAAAAAGAATTTAAAGTATCATGATGATAGTCTTGTGACCAATGTTTTTCTTGAAAACAAGGCTTTGGGGTTGGAGCTTCATTGTGCGGATGCTGTTGATGTTGACGTAAACGTATATATTAAGAAAATTGAAGTAATAAACATTGAAAATTTTGAGCGTGAGGTAAAAATTTTTTTCTGTCATGATTTCTACCTTTATGGTAATGATATCGGAGATACAGCCTATTATGACCCGCGAACTCGTTCTCTCATCCACTACAAAGCACATCGCTATTTTCTGATCAGTTGTTGTCTGGGTGAAAAAAAGGGTGTGGACTACTTTAATTGTGGAGATAAGGGGGAACCCGGAATTCTGGAAACAGGCAAATATGCGGAGAAAGGTGAACTTAGTCAAAATCCAACATCTTGGGGAGCGGTTCATTCCACATTGGAAATCAGGTTGAATTTGTCGGCAAAAGGGGAAAAAACGGTTTATTACTGGATGGCTGCCGGCACTAAATATGATGAGGTTGTTAAACTTAACCATGTGGTTTATGAAAAAACACCGGAAGAACTAATCAAACGGTCGTTGAAGTACTGGAAAATATGGGTAGGTAAAAAGTTAATACACCTTGAAGGTTTGCCCAAAACGGTTACTGAAATTTTTAACCGAAGCCTTCTCATTTTAAGAACACAGATCGACAATCGGGGGGCAATTATTGCCGCAAATGACTCTGATATTGTTCGTTTTGGAAAAGACACTTATTCTTATATGTGGGGCCGTGATGGGGCATTTGTCGCTGCTGCGTTAGCAAAAGCCGGCTACTTTCATATTTGTAGGAAATTTTTTGAGTTTTGTTTTCATTCTCTATCAAAGGGAGGATATCTTTTTCAGCATTATAATCCTGATGGGTCGCTAGCTAGCAATTGGCATCCCTGGATAGTGGATGGAAAGGAGGTTCTTCCTATACAGGAAGACTCGACTGCTTTGATTCTCTGGGCACTTTGGATACACTATGAGCATTCGAGAGATATAGAATTTATCAGGCCTCTTTATAAAAATTTAGTTCAAAAGTCAGCTGACTTTTTAGTAAGATACCGAGATCTTGAAACACTGTTACCGTTAGCTTCCTATGACCTTTGGGAAGAACGTTATGCGGTACACGCTTATACTGTATCATCAGTGATCGCTGGCCTCAGGGCAGCGGCAGATTTTGCCGGATTATTTCAAGATACTTCGCTTAGAGAGCGATATAACACAGTGGCTGATGAAATGACAGAAGGGATTACTAAATATCTTTATCATTCCAGGTTAAAGAGATATGCTCGTTCCGGTACCAGAACTGAGCAGGGGTATGAACTTGATGACGTGATTGATGTCAGTCTATTAAGTTTGGCAACTTTGGGAGTATTGGATCCTAAAGATCCTCGGATGGTTGAAACAGTACAGGCAGTACGCGAACAATTATGGCTTAAAACTCCTATTGAAGGTTGTGCTCGGTACCAGGGTGATATTTATCAACTTAAGGATGATAGCCCAAAGGAGATCCCCGGCAACCCCTGGTTTATCTCAACCCTTTGGTTAGGAGAGTATTTTATTGCTCGATCTGAAAATCTTCAGGAACTTCGCAAAGCTATTCCTTACCTTGAATGGTGCGCGAAGAATGCGCTTCCTTCCGGTGTGCTTGCAGAACAAGTACATCCTATGAACGGTTCTCCTCTTTCTGTCTCGCCGCTCACATGGAGTCATTCGGCTTTCGTGTGGGCAGTTTTACAATATACCGCAAAGTTCAACTTGTTACGTGATAATCGGGAGAATTAGGCGTGATAATCTCGGAGACAATAATAATGAATTTAACAATATACTCAAACCTATTACGTTTGAGTATAGTATGAATTTCCTTTTTAAGTTGTTTAATTGCAAATGGTTACAAAAAGAAGGGTAATCAGTGACTGAAGCGGGGACGCCATAAATTTATCATTTTAATATAATTCAATTTTTCAAATAAGATTCCCGCTAAAAGATTGCGGGCATCTGTCCGGCTTGCAGGGAATCCATAATTGAATCCCCGTTTCATTCATTGATTACAAAGAAGGAAAATTTTTCTTAGTATTTTTTTACTTTTGGATTATAATAATGCGCAGTATCTGAGATTTAAAAGTTGTAGCATAGGATATTTTCTTTGTTTATAATTTTTGGCATAAATTTTGCTTGATTTATTAGTTACTATATAAAGAAATACTCAAACGCATTTGGTTTGTAAAATTTAGGCGTTTCCCTGTGCTGTAGATTGGAACGTTCTGATTGAGTCAAACCGCAGGCGCAGCTTGCTGTGCCTAAGGTTTTGCGAATGAAGAACGTTTCAAGATGCAGTGCAGGGGAACGTCATAAAATTACAAACCAAATGCGTTTGAGTAAAGATATATGTTTTTGTTTTATCAAATTATACTCAGTATTGAGTGTAAATAAAGAGGAGGTAAAGGGAAATATGAGTAAACAAGTAAAGGATTACCTGGAAAAAAAGATACAAATGGCTACACCGTTGGAATTAGTTGTTATTGCTTATGAAGGGGCAATTAATAAATTAGAAGATGCAAAAAAAAAAATTAGCGGGAAAAAAATAAAAGCTGCAAATGATTCTATTGACACTGCTCAGAAAATTATCAGAGAATTACGCAATTCATTGGATATGGAAGTAGAAGATGTTGCGCAAAATTTATTTGTTTTATATCATAATATTGATAAACAATTAACCAGCGCGATTAAAAATAAAAATATCGAGATTATTGACAAAATAATTAAAATGCTTGCAGAATTAAAGGATGCCTGGTCAGAAATTGCTAAAAATTTGCCAGTAGAGCAAAAAACAAAGCCGAATGATACTTCTTATTTAAATACGTATAGCTGATCGGGGGAACAATGGGTGTAGTCGCAATTATTCCTGCGCGCGGAGGAAGTAAAAGAATTCGGCACAAAAATATTAAAGAATTATGGGGTAAGCCATTAATCGCTTATACTATTGAGGCAAGCCTTAAATCTAAACATATTGATAGGACTATTGTTTCTACTGAAGACGCGCAGATTAAAGAAGTAGCTTTAAAGTATGGGGCAGAAGTTATGCCAAGGCCGCTTGAATTAGCTACTGATGAAGCAAAAACTGAGCCCGTAATATTTTTTGTTTTAAAGGAGTTAAAAAAACAAGGTTATGATACGCAGCTCGTTGCTTTACTGCAAGCAACTTCTCCTTTGCGTAGAGCAGAAGATATAGATAGGGCGTTTGCCCAGTTTATTCAAGAAGGCGCGGATTCTTTAGTTAGTGTTACTGAAGAATATCGTTTGTACTGGAAAGACGGCAGGCCTTTAAATTACAGTATAGAAAATTATCAAAAAAGGCCGCGTTTATGCGCGGAGGATATGCCGCCGTTTTTAAAAGAGAATGGCGCGATTTATATTACAAAAGAAAAAATAATCAGAGAGAAATTAAACCGTGTTGGCGGTAAAATTGCTCTGTTTAAAATGCCGCAGGAAACAGAAATAGAGTTAGATACACGTACAGACTGGCTAAGACTGCAAAAGAAAAAAGAAAAAGCAGTGATTAGCAGTAACAGAGTTTATATTATCGCGGAAATTGGCTGTAACCATCAAGGGGATATTGATATTGCAAAAAAATGATGGATGTGGCTAGTTATTGCGGAGTAGATGCTGTTAAACTACAGAAACGCGATGTTAAGTCATACCTTTCTCTTGAGCAATATAATCGAATATATGATAACCCAAATTCTTTTGGACTCACTTATGGTGAGCATCGTGAGTATTTGGAATTAAATTTAGAAGAGCATATTGAACTAAAAGAATATGCGAGTAGTTTGGGTATAGATTATTTTGTCAGTGTTTGGGATGCTGAATCTGTAAAGCAAATGCTGGATTTAGATATAGATATACTCAAGATTCCTTCTGCTTGTATTACAGACTCAAAATTGTTGTCAGCGTTGAAAGACGCTAAAGTGCCGGTAATGGCCAGTGTAGGAATGTCTACTATAGAAGAAATAGATTTTTTAGTGAACGAATTATCTGCTATAGAGGATTTGTATTTATTCCAATGCACTTCTACTTATCCCTGCAGTTTTGATAATTTGAATTTAAGTGTAATTGGTATGTTGAAAAAACGTTATCAGGATAAAGTTAAAGGTATTGGCTTTAGCGGACATCATTTGGGCATAGCTATGGATGTAGCTGCTGTGGCAATGGGCGCTGAAATTATTGAACGGCATTTTACTCTGGATAGGACACAGAAAGGCACAGACCATGCGGCCAGCCTTGAACCTGATGGTATGCGCCGTTTAGTACGTGATATCAGGGCATTTGAAAAAGCTAAAGGTACGTGTGAAAAAAAACGCTTAGATTGTGAACTAAGCGCGTGGAAGAAGTTAAGAAGAACAAAAGAATGAATATTGTTGTCTTTCAGCCCGATTGGGGAACTGCAGCGCCTTATGTGATTGAAAGCTATGTCAAAGCTTTCCGTTTTTTGGGCCATAAAGTTTCGTCTGTCAGCTTGAAGGAATTGGCTGATCAATCTTTTGTTGTTAATAAAATAAAATCATTTAGCCCTGACTTATCAGTTTTTTACGCGCTGCCTTTAAATCAAACTAACATTTTAGAAAAATTAGATGCTTTAGGTATTGCTTATGTGTCATTATTTTATGATGATCCATTTATTTATTTGCAACAATTTGGCAAAGATAAATTAGATTTGTTAAAAAAATCTAAATGGTATTGTATTTTTTGTTCTGATACAGATTATTTACAGGACTTGCGAAAATTTGGTTTTTTGCGTGTGGAATACCTGCCTTTAGCAGTAGATACTGATTTGTTTTATCCGATTAACGCGTTTTCCGGCTGTTTGGAGAAGTTTAAGTGCAATCTGGCATTTGCCGGCAGTGTTGATACAGCCCCTTTGGCAATGCGTAAAAACAGGATGAAAAGATGGCAAAAATTTGCAGTGTTAAATAATCGTATAAATGAATTGACTGATCCTGAAAATATAATTGATGCAGAGACGCTGCGCAGAGAATTAAATTTTTTAAAAACCCAGATGCCTTGGGATATTTATGCGGTTTTTTGCCGTACAGTATATGAAGAAGTAAGTTCTTTTCTAAGGATACATTTAATTAATGCGGTTTCCTGCGGGGAAATTAATGTTTACGGCAATCAGGGCTGGCTTAATTTAAACAATGAGTATGTTGTTTACAAAGGCACAATAGATTATAAAAATGAATTATGCTGTTTATATAATGCTGCTGCGATAAATTTAAATATCACCAGCCCGCAGTTGAGAACTGCGGTTAATCAAAGGGTATATGATGTTTGCGCGTGTTCAGGTTTTGTGTTAACTGATTTTCGTAACGACTTATCAAGACTTTTTGGCGATTTAATTGTAAGTTATAAAAATAGAAATGATCTTAATAGTAAAATAGATTATTTCTTAAAACATAAGCAGGAAAGGGATGAACGCGCGCAAAAAGCGAGACAAAAGGTGCTTGCAGAACACACTTATCAGCACAGGGCAAAGGTTTTGATTGATGCAGTATCCTCAAACGTAATAGGTTTGGCTTAAGTCAGAGCGTTCTAATCTAGGGCACAGGGGGACGTTCTGAAATTGCAAACCAATTGCGTTTGAGTATAGATTCTGTAAAAGAGCCATAATTTTACAGGGAGGATAGAGAAATGTTAGAAATAGTCAGGGAGAAAATAAAGAAAAATCACTTAACATTAGAAGATGTAATGAGTGAATGTGTGGTTATGGTTTCACAGGAGTACTCTTTAAAGTCAGTGGCGCATCTTATGCTGCGCGATAGGATTAGCGGAGTGCCGATTGTAGGAGATGGGAAAAAGTTAGTTGGCATTATTACAATAACTGATTTGTTTCGTATAATCAGCGAGGTGTTGGATGATAAATGTGACTCTTCTCAATATTCTTCTGATGATGGGATTAAAATTAAGTATGTAATGACTAAGGATGTAGTTACCGTTGATAAAGCTACACCTCTTGAGCAAGTAGTGGAAATAATGTGCAGGGATAATATTCATACTCTGCCGATTCTGGAAAATGGTAGAATTGCCGGAATTGTGGGCAGGCATGATATTTTAAACGCGGTTTTTTAAAATTAGAATATGAATGAATCTAAAAATAAATTATTAGAGCCCAAACAGGATTTGCAGTTTGTTAAATGCGCGTTATGCGGCAGAGATGACTATGAGGTTCTTTCAGGATACTGCAGGTATGATGTTAAAGCAAGAAATGTGGTGTGTAAACATTGCGGTTTAGTTTACATTAACCCGCGTAAAAGTAAAGGGCAAATAAGTCAATATTACCAGCAGCAATACCGCAGGCAATATAAGATCATTGATTTAGAGAGCAAAGACTATAGGCGGGCAAACATTGCTTTATCAGGTTCTATTTCACGATTGCTTTTAAAACCGAATTGTGCGGTTATGGAAATAGGCTGTGCAAATGGAATTTTGCTTGAGGAAATGAAAAAGGCAAAGCCTGATGCGGAATTTTATGGTATAGAACCTGATTTAAAGTTATCTTCTCAGGCTCGCGATCGCGGAATAAATGTGTTTTGCGGAATATTGGAAGATTATCCGGAAACCGAAAAAAAATTTGATTTAATTATTTTAATGCATGTTTTGGAGCACTGTGTTGATCCTGTTATCGCGTTTTCAAAGGTAAGGAGAATGCTTAAAGATGATGGGTTTGTTTTTTTTGAGGTTCCGGATATTTTGCATCCTTATGGGGATTTAGAAAAGAATTTTTTTCAGGAAGCGCATTTATTTACATTCTCCGCAAACACTTTGCATATTTTATGCAAGCTTACAGGCTTAGTCTGGCTTGTAGAGCATATTGGCAGCACTCTTGTGTATATTCTTAGAAAGGGAAAAATTTTTAAACCGCAAGACATCGATTTTAACAAAGAGGGTGAAAATTATGTGCGTCTGCGTACTTTTTTGCGTAAGTATAAGGCAAAGTTTAATTGTAAGTGGTAATCGGTGAGAAGCTGTGAAATAATCACTGTTTTTCGTCTGTTCACTTTTGTGTCTCGTCGGAGAAAAAAGTGAGAACGTAAAAAAGGGGTATTATTTCACAGCTTCTGAGTGAAGCGGGGAGTAAGTTATAGATTCCCGCTAAAAACATTACGGGAATGACAAAAATAGGAAAATGGCAAATGATAAAAAAACTTCAAGACGCAGACTCTCATTGTCATTCCCGCAATTTTTTAGCGGGAATCTAATTTAATAAGTATGGGGAAATAAAAAAATGGAAGAATTTATTAGTTTAGCTCCTGGTTGGGCTGAAAAATTGAAACAAATTAAGATAGTAGCTATGGATGTTGATGGAGTGCTTACTGACGGCGGAATGTATTATACGCAGCAAGGGGAAACAATGAAAAAGTTTAATGCCCGTGACGGACAGGCGCTAAGGCTTTTGCGTGAGCAGGGGCTGATTGTTGCTTTGATCACTGGAGAAAAAAATGAAAGTGTTTTGCGCAGGGCTGAAAAATTGAAGATAAAAGATGTGTATTTAAATGCGCGGGATAAAATTGCTGTAGCAGAAGGTTTACTCACTAAATATAATCTAACCTGGAAAAATTTGCTTTATATAGGTGATGATTGGATAGATGTTTCTTTATTAGAAACAGCGGGGTTTTCCTGCGCGCCTTTAGACGCAATGCCTTGGGCAATAGAAAAAGTTGACTTTGTGTGTACGCGAAATGGCGGCACAGGAGTTATGGGGGATATTTATTATTTGCTGAATAAGGTTAAAAAGGGACATTTAGCATAAAGTAAAATATACTCAAACGCAATTGGTTTGCAATTTCAGAACGTCCCCCTGCACTGCATCTTGAAACGTTCTTCATTCGCAAATCCTTAGGCGCAGCAAGCTGCGCCTGCGGTTTGACTCAATCAGAACGTTCCAATCTACAGCACAGGGAAACGCCTGAATTTTGCAAATCAATTGCGTTTGAGTATAGTATAGATGGAAGGACTTAAATAATTGAAAGAGTTGAGTACATCTACCGCGGTTTTTATTTTTATCGTGTTTATTATTTCCTCTCTGAGCGTTACGTTGACATACGCCAGCAGCAATCTTAAAAAGCGTGTACTTATTCTTAATTCTTACCACAAGGGATATACTTATTCTGACAGAAGTATGGAAGGAATAGAGTCTGTTCTAAAAACGGAAGTTCAAAATATTATATTATATATCGAATATATGGATACAAAGAGAATTTTTACTAAAGAGTATTTTCAGCAGTTATACGGGATTTACAAACTTAAGTACAGTAATCAAAAAATTGATTTAATTATCTGCTCCGATAATTACGCGTTTGAGTTTTTGCTTAAATATCATAATGATTTATTTGTTCATACCCCAATAGTTTTTTGCGGCATCGAGGTTTTTGATGGCAATTTTTTATCGCCAACTGATGCTGAGCGAATCACAGGAGTAATAGAAAAGTGTGACACTGAAAAAACTATAGATATTGCCCTTAAATTACATCCCAAATCTCGCCATATTGTTGTGATCAGCGATAGTTCCTCAAGCGGTATGATTTTCGCGCAGGAACTAAAGCAGAAAATAATTCCGAAATTTCGCGGTTTAACAAGGTTCAGTTTTTGGAACAACTTAACGATGGAAGAGCTTTTAAAAAAAGTGGAAAAATTATCAGATGGCAGCATAATACTTTTATGGGGATTTGTGAAGGATAAATCCGGAACAATTTTCAATCCAAAGGAAAGCACTATCTTAATAACCGAAGCTTCTGGTGTGCCTGTATATTGCAATTATGAGGGGCATTTGAACTATGGAGTTGTTGGAGGGATGTTAATGAATCCGTTCTTTGACGGAAAAGCAGCGGCTGAAATTGCTTTACGCGTTTTGCATGGGGAAAAGATTAAAAGTATTCCTGTGCAAAGAGGCGCGAATCGTTATATGTTTAACTATGAGCAACTGAAACGCTGGGGCATTAAACTTTCTGATTTACCAGAAAACAGTATTGTGATTAATCAGCCTTATTCATTTTTTAAGGAACATAAAAAGTTGACTTTTGGTGTGGCTCTATTTATAATTTTTCAAACTTTGATTATTATTGTCCTTGTTGTGAATAGGTTAAGGCGCAGGCAGGCAGAGGAGGCTTTGCTGGACAGTGAAGAGCGATATCACGGCATCTTTGATTCTGCTACTGATTCGTTTGTTATTTTTGATTTAAACGGCTTTATCGTAGAAGCTAATCCTCAAGCTTGCGAGATGTACGGTTATTCTTATGATAACTTGATCGGGCTTTCCAGTAAGGATATAATTCATTCTGATTATTGTTATTTTTTTGAGCAATTCAAACGGGATGTTCTGTCAGAGGGTAAATTTTATGCTGAATCAGTGGATGTCCGCAAGGATGGTGCCGCGTTTAATGTTGAGGTTAAAGGGGCAGGCTTTAATTACAAGGGTGATTTGTGTTTGCTGGCTGTTATAAGGGATATCACTGAGCGCAAAAAGGCGGAAGCTGCGATATACGAGAGTAAAATTAAGCTCCAGGTTCTATACGATTCGTCTAGTGATGCGATAATGCTTCTTGATAAAAAAGGTTTTTTTGATTGCAATAAGGCGGCGCTGCGGCTTTTCGGTTGTACCACCAAAGAGGAATTTTGCAGCAGGCATCCTGCTGATTTTTCGCCTCAGGCTCAGCCGGACGGCATTGATTCGATGACTTATGCCAGCAATAATATTATATTCGCTCTAAAAGAAGGCAGTGCGCGGTTTGAGCATTTACACCGGCGTCTTGATAATGGTACTGATTTTCCTGCCCAGGTGTTGCTTGATAAGATGGTGCTGAATGGTAAGGAAGTACTTCAGGCGAGGGTATTTGATATTACCGAGCGCAGGAAAGTTGAAAAGGAGCTGGAAGAATATCAGATGCATCTTGAGAAGCTTGTGAATGCGAGAACCAGGGAGCTGGAAGCTGCTAATAAAGAGCTGGAAGCGTTTAGTTACTCGGTATCGCATGATCTGAGAGCGCCGCTTAGAAGTATGGATGGTTTTAGTCAGCTTATACTTAAAAAGTACGCTGATAAGCTTGATGCTCAGGGCAAAGATTATCTTGCGCGTATTAAAAATGCTTCATTACATATGGCGCAGCTTATTGAGGATATGCTGCAGCTCGCGCGTGTAACCCGTAAGGAAATTAAAAGAGAAAGAATTGATTTAAGCCGGTTGGCGCAAGATTTGATTGTTGAGTTTCAGCAAACAGATCAGGAACGAAGGGTGGAGGTTAATATACAGCCCCGAGTGATTGCTGTTGGGGATAAAGAGTTATTGCGTGTTGTATTGCAAAATTTATTAGAAAACGCGTGGAAATTTTCTAAAAATAATCCAGCGGCGTATATAGAGTTTGGTACAAAGCAGGTTAAAGAAGAAAAACAATATTTTGTTTGTGACAATGGAGTAGGATTTGATGTAAAATATCGAGATAAGTTGTTTGGTGTTTTTCAGCGCCTTCATTCTGAATCTGAGTTCCCGGGAACAGGTGTAGGCCTTGCGACAGTAGAGCGAATAATCCGCAAACATGGCGGTTGTGTTTGGGCGGAAAGTGAGTTAGGCAAAGGCGCAGTATTTTATTTCACGCTCGCAAAATTTTAGATTAAAAAGAGAGGAGAGCGATGAAGAATAAAATTATTTTACTTGTAGAGGATAGAGATGATGATATTGAACTTATATTGGAGGCATTAAAGGAAAACAGGATAATTAATGAGGTAGTAGTGGTAAGAGACGGGGAAAAAGCTCTCGATTATCTTTTTATGAGGGGGGAATACGCGGGTAACAACTTGGATCGAATGCCAACGGTTATTCTGCTTGACATAAAATTGCCAAAAATAAATGGTTTGGAAGTATTAAAACAGGTACGCGCGAATAGCCTGACAAAATTGTTTCCTGTGGTTATACTCACATCTTCAAAAGAAGAACAGGATTTGATTAGCGGTTACAGTTTGGGCTGTAATAGCTATGTGCGTAAGCCAGTAGAGTTTCAACAGTTTTCAGAAGCGGTAAGAAACTTAGGACTATACTGGCTGCTTATAAATGAGCCGCCTTCAAAGGAGAAGAATTAAGATGAATAAACTATTACATATATTGATAGTTGAAGATACAGAAAGTGACGCTTTACTGATAGTAGAGAAAATTAAGTCTGATGGTTATGAAGTGGATTTTGAGCGTGTGGAGACTGAAGAGGACATGAATGCGGCGCTTGATCAGGAAAAATGGGATGTAATCATTGCAGATTATAAACTGCCGCGTTTCAGCGCTCCTGCAGCTTTAGAGCTGGTTCAGCAAAAACAGTTTGATATTCCTTTTATTGTAGTATCAGGTACTGTTGGTGAGGATGTTGCGGTGGAGGCGATGAAAAAAGGCGCACATGATTATTTGATGAAAGGCAATTTGACGCGGCTTTGTGTTGCTATTGACAAAGAAATAAAAGACGCGGAAGAACGCCATCATCGCAGGGAGGCGGAGCAAAAATTTAGGATTATTTTTGATAATGCCAGAGATGGAATAATTATTGCGGAGCTAAAAGAACGGAAATTGCTTTTTGGCAATAGAATGATTTACGATATGTTGGGATATAGCACGCAGGAGTTTGCCTGCTTAAAAGTTGATGATATCCATCCAAAAGAAGGTTTGCCATATACTCTTGAGCAGTTTGAGAAACAGGAAAAAGGCGAAATTGCTATTGCGGAAAATATCCCGGTAAAGAGAAAGAACGGCAGTGTTTTTTATGTTGATGTTAATGCCTCCCTTATAGTGTTGGATAAGAAAAAGTGTTTACTTGGTGTTTTCCGTGATATTACTGAACAAAAGGAACTTAAGTGGAAACTACGGCAAGACGAGATAAAATACAGAGAATTGTTTGAGAATATGAGTAGCGGAGTCGCGGTTTATGAAGCAAGGGATGAGGGGAATGACTTTATCATTGCTGGTTTTAATAGAGCCGCGGAGAAGATAGATAAACTTAAAAGAGAGGACGTTATTGGTAAAAGTGTTCTGGATGTTTTTCCGGCTGTTAAAGAGTTTGGCCTCTTTAGTATCTTTAAAAGGGTGTGGAAAACTGGGAAAGCTGAAAGCCATCCTGCTGCGTTATATAAAGATAATAGACTAACGGTGTGGAGAGAAAATTATGTTTACAAGCTTCCTGCTGGTGAAATTGTAACTGTTTATGATGACATTACCGAGCGTAAGAAGGTGCAAGAGGCGTTGGATGAGAATTATGGCAAGCTCAATCGTTTAAATTCTATGTTAAGATTGATGTGCGATAATTTGCCTGAGTTTATCTGGACTAAGGATTCTCAGGGTAGGTTTATGTTTGGAAATAAATCTTTTTGTCAGGGAATGCTCGGTGCTAAGGATGTTTATGAACCTATTGGAAAAACTGATATTTTTTTCGCTGAAAGGGAGCAACAAGCGCATCCTGAAAATCCTAAATATCATACCTTTGGTAAAACTTGTACTAATTCTGATCAAACTGTTTTAAAAACAAAAAAAATAGCAAGAATGGATGAATCAGGTTATCTTAAAGGAAAATTTGTTATTTTCGATATTGTTAAATCACCCTTTTGGGATGAGAATGGAAAGGTAATAGGAACTGTTGGGTGTGCCAGGGATGTAACTATGAAAAGGAATGTTGAGGGTGAACTCCTAAAACGTTTAAAGGAGCTCGAAATATTTTATAAAGCCAGCATAGGCAGGGAAGAGCGGATTTTGGAATTGAAAGATGAAGTCAAGCAGCTTACAGAGACGCTTAATAAATTAAAGAATAAATAGAATATTAAATTCCTCGTTAATAAAATTTGTGGGTAGCAAATGGTTAAAATAGTTTGTAACTTATTACAACGAAAGGAATTATACTCAAACGTAATTGGTTTGCAATTTTATGATGTTTCCCTGCACTGCATCTTGAAACGTTCTTCTATCGCCGAACCTCAACGCAGCAAGCTGCGCCTGCGGTTTGTCTTAAGTTAGATCGTTCCAATCTACAGCACAGGGAAACACCTAAATTTTGCAAACCAATTACGTGTGAATATAGAAGTCAAGTCTGTAGGGACAGGTCCTGCCTGTGCGTGCCGCACGCAGACAGGCGTAACCTGT
>QNCH01000005.1 GCA_003645745.1 Candidatus Omnitrophota bacterium | reverse complement strand
TAGTAAGAAATTTACTATTTAAAAAAAGAGGGCTTATTTTAGTGACCGGCCCCACAGGCAGCGGCAAAACTACTACTTTAGCAACAATGATAGATTTTATTAATACAGAAAGAGATTGTCACATTATTACGATTGAAGACCCGATTGAATATTACCATACACATAAAAAAGGCATAATTAATCAAAGAGAATTAGGTGTTGACGTGCCGAGTTTTAGTGAAGCTTTAATTAAAGGTTTACGCCAGGATCCTGATGTGATTCTTGTCGGGGAGATGCGTGATCTGGCAACAATCGAAGCGGCAATATTAGCTGCTGAAACAGGCCATCTGGTTATGGCAACATTACATACGACAAGTGCTGCGTCTACAGTAGATAGAATTATTGATGTATTTCCGCCAATCCAGCAGGAACAGATCCGTACTCAGTTTTCTAATTCAATTCTGGCTGTAATTTCTCAACAGTTAATCTTGCGGGCTTCAGGCAGAGGGCGTGCGGCAGCTTTTGAAATTATGGTTAGCACAAATTCTATCCGCAATTTGATTCGTCAAAAAGAAAATTATAAGATTACTTCTGATATGCAAACCGGAGCTAAGTATGGAATGCAGACTTTTGACGCGTCTTTATGGGGATTATATTCTCAAGGTGTTATTCAGGCTGATGATGCGATAAGTAAAGCTTTTGATCCTGAACAATTACAGGCAAAAATCGCTGCGGGAAAATAGAAAAAGAGAAAATGACTAATTTTAGATTTAAAAATATTGGCGCTATTTTAATGGATAAAGAGTTGCTTACTTCTCAGCAATTACAGGAAGGTTTAGAAAACCAAAAAATTAGCGGTTTGCCATTGGGTAAAATTTTTGTTGATTCAGGTTATATTACAGAGCAGCAATTATTAGAAATATTAGGTATGCAAGCTAAGGTGGAAGTCGTAGATTTAGAAACTTTGTATATTCCTAAAAATGTTTTAGAGCGTGTGCCCGCGTCTATTGCCAGGATGTATAATATTATTCCGATTAATTTTGAAGATAATACCTTAACCATTGCTACTTCTGAGCCTTTGAATTTTAGTATTTCTGATGATTTAAGGTTTATGCTTAACTGTAATGTAAAAGCCAAAGCAGCGATACAAACAAGTATTAGTAAATTGATGAAAAAATGTTATGGCGCGGAATTGGATACTATTGAAGAGATATTTTCTGAAATCAGCCAGAAAATTCCTGATTTGCCTGATGATGAGCAAAAAATAGAAAATATTGAACAAATGGCTTCAGAATTGCCAATTGTTAAACTGCTTAATTTTATTATTATACAAGCAATAAAGAAAAAAGCTTCGGATATTCATTTTGAGCCGTTTAGTGATGAGTTTAAAATAAGATATCGCATAGATGGGCTTTTATATGATACTCTTAGCCCGCCGAAAGTATTACATCTTGCAGTAGCGTCAAGGATAAAAGTTATGGCTAATTTAAATATCGCAGAATCCAGACTGCCTCAGGATGGCCGAATATTAGTCAGAATTAGCGGGCATATGGTTGATTTACGGGTATCAACTTTACCAACAATTTTTGGGGAAAGTATAGTGATTAGAATTTTGGATAAACAGGCTATACAACTTTCCCTTGCGCAGATTGGCTTGCAGAATGATTTACAGGTGAAAATTAAAGAGCTAATTCAACAACCTTATGGTATAATATTAAGCACAGGCCCTACAGGCTGCGGCAAAACTACAACACAGTATTGCTGTTTAAATAGAATAAATAAGGTAGAACATAAAATTATTACAGTAGAGGACCCTGTAGAATTTGATCTGGAAGGCTTAATTCAGGTTTCTGTAAGGCCCAAAATAAATTTGAATTTTTCTACTATATTGCGGTATATATTAAGGCAGGATCCTGATATAATTATGGTGGGGGAGGTTCGGGACGCGGAAACAGTGCAAATGGCTGTGCATGCTTCACTTACAGGGCATTTGGTTTTTACTACAATTCATACTAATGATGCTTGTAGCGCTGTAACCAGGCTTGTTGATATGGGTGTGGAGCCGTTTTTAATTGCTTCTTCAGTTACAGCAGTGTTGGCGCAGCGGCTTGTGCGTTTGCTTTGTCCTGAGTGTAGGGAAAAATATGTCCCTTGCCATAGAGAATTAGAGAGTGTAGGGCTTATGGATAAAGACCTCAGCAAGGCTGAATTTTATCGGGGCAAAGGGTGCAAGTTGTGTGATTATTCAGGCTATAAAGGCAGAATTGGAATTTTTGAACTGCTGGTTTTTAATGAAGATATCCGTTCTTTAATTCTGGATAAAGCTTCAGTCGCTGATTTGAGGCAGCAAGCAGTCAAAGATGGTATGCGTACTTTGCGTGAGGATGGCATTTTAAAGTTATTTGCTGGTAAAACAACTGTAGAAGAATTGGTAAATGTAACCGCACATTACTTGTAACTTATACTCAAACCTATTACGTTTGAGTATAGTTATCCTGTATGGTTTCCAGCACAGCTGGACAGGCAGGTATGCCTGAACCGCTTGTAGGGAACCTTTAATAAATTATTTGATTTCTGTTCCCTGAACCCGGTTTTTAATTTAATAGAGTAGGATTTTTTTAAGTTGTTTCATTGCAAATGGTTACAAAAGAGAAGTTGCGTTTGAGTATAATTTAATAAATAAAAGATAAAGATGATAATATGCCAAAATTTAATTATAAAGCAGTAACTAAAGAAGGTAAGAATGTTTCAGGAAGTATCGAAGCATTATCCATTAATGATGCGTTAAATAAAATTCATCGCATAGGTGTGCTGCCTTCAGAAGTATTACCTGTACACGATATTAGGCCTAAGTCGGGTTTTTCATTATTATTTAATTTTGGGCAGCGGAGGATAGGAGAGGATGAATTAGTGATTTTTACCCGTCAGTTTGCAGTGCTGTTAAATGCTGGCTTGCCATTAGTCAGGGCATTAAATACCTTATGTAAACAGATGCGTTTTAAAAGAATGCGCGAAATAATTGAGGATATTACAGAGATAGTTAGCTCTGGGCAAACATTAAGCAATACTTTGTCTAAATACCCTAAAATATTTTCAAACGTATATGTGAATATTATTAAAGCGGGGGAAACAGGTGGGGCATTAGACGCGATATTAATGAGTTTAGCTGAGTATTTGGAGAAAAATTTAAAATTAACCCGTAAGATTAAGGCAGCGTTACTGTATCCTCTGCTTATAGTTGTTGTTTCTGTTTGTATTTTAGCTTTTATTGTTGCTTTTGTTATTCCAAAATTTATGGAGTTATTTGAAGGGAGCGCTGCTGTATTACCTCTTTTAACCAGGATTGTTTTATTAATAAGCAATTTTATCTGTATGCGCTGGTATTTTTTGATAATTATTATTGCGATTGTGTTTATAGGATATAAATTGATTCTTTTAAATAAAGCAGTTAGGTATTTCAGAGATAGGTTAAAATTACGCATTCCTGTGTTTGGTATTCTTTTGCAAAAATTGATTACAGCGCGTGTTGCGCGTACATTAGCAATACTTATGAGGGGAGGCGTTCCGATTTTGCAGTCATTAGAATTAACAAGGGAAGTTAGCGGTAATATGGTTGCGGAAAAAACTATAGATTTAGTTTATAGTAATGTGCGGGAAGGTAATTCTATCGCGCAAACATTGGCGCATAATTCTGTTTTTCCTTACTTAATGGTTGATATGATTGCTCTTGGCGAGGAAAGCGGAACACTCGATAAGATGCTTTTAAAAGTTGCTGATACATATGATGATGAGGTGGAAATTATTACGAATTCTTTAACATCCTTGTTAGAGCCTTTTTTGATTATTATAATGGGTTTTATCGTGGGGGGTGTGGTGTTGGCAATGTTTTTGCCTTTAATTGCGCTATTACGTTCTTTTAGTTAATAAATATTCAAACGTAATAGGTTCGTAATTTTATGATGTTCCCTTCACGCCGCATTTTGAAACGTTTTTTTATCGCTAAACCGCAGGCGCTGCAAGCTGTGCCTGCGGTTTGGCTTAGGTCAGAACGTTCCAATCTACGGTACAGGGAAACGCCTAAATTTTGCAAACCTATTACGTCTGGGGATTTATTTATGAAATATTTATGCTAACATTTTAAAAGCATAATATAAAGTAATATAATTGACAAAAGAAGTATATTATGCTATAATTAAATAAATCGATAGAATTAGTTGTTTTAGAAATTTAGTTTTTTAAAGGGTGTTATGTCTAACTTAAAAAAAGATCTATTTGTTGGTATTGATATTGGTGCTAACGCGATAAAAGCAGTTGTGCTGAGCAGGGCGAAAGGGAAACGGCTGCATTTACTGCGAAGTGTTTATGTTCCCTATGATAATTTTGTTGAATACGGTGACCGGGAACAATCTGATAAATTGTCAGTACTTTTGAAGAAGATTATAAGAAAACAGCCAAAGCTTAAAAATGTGGGATTTGGGGTAAGTGTCTCTTGTCAGTCCGCGTTTGTCAGGTTATTAAGGATTCCAGTTACGGCAATAAAGAAGTTACGTCAAATTGTGCTTTATGAAACTCAGCAGCAAGTTCCTTTCCCAATTAATGATGTAGTTTGGGACTTTCAGATTTGCGGCAGGGATGAGCAAGAATTAATTGTGCTTTTATCCGCAGTGAAAAAGGAGTTTATCCTTTCTATATTAAAAGCTGCTAAAAAAGTAGGGGTGCGCATTGATTTTATTGATGTAAGTAGTTTATCTTTGTACAATTGTTTGCAGTATTTTTTTAAGGATCTGGAACAAACGCTGATTTTAGATATTGGGGCAAAAACAACAGATTTGATTATTGTTAATTCTGGAAGTATTTGGACCAGGAGTTTGCCTATTGGCGGAGAGTATATTACTGAAGCGATTGCTAAAAAATTAAATATTAGCAGAAAAAAGGCGGAAGAGCTTAAAAAAGATAAGGGTAAAATATTAATGCTTTACTACGGTACTAAAACTGCTAAGTCTGCGAATATGCAAAAAATAGCAGAAACAATTACAAATGTGTTGACAGATTTAACTAATGAGATTGTAAAAACGTTGAATTTTTATAATTCACAGCATAAAAGTGATCTAAATATTCGTAAAATATTACTTGCCGGAGGTGTAAGTAAAACAGAGAATATTAGCAAATTTTTTACGGAGACTCTTTCAATTCAGGCAGAAACGATAGATTATTTTAATTTTATCACTATGCACCAGGATGTTAATGTTGAGGACAATGAATTTTTAGGTGTGCCTTTGGGGTTAGGTATCAGGGGCGTTGGCCGTTCTACGGTTAATATTAATCTTTTGCCTCAGGAAGAGCTGAGGATCAGAGATTTTCAAAAAAGAAGGCCTTTTATTTTAATTGTATTTATCTGTTTGTTATTAATTGTGATAAATTGTAGTATGTTTGTTTTTCATAAATATTATTTGTCAAAGCAATATTTTAATGCCTTGACCTCTAAAATTATTGAATATAAACATGATATTGAAGAGATTAAGCATTTAGAGTCTGTAACTAAAGATGGTGACAATAGAATTAAAACAATGGCAAAGGTTTTTATCAGGAAATATGAAACTGCTTTGATTGTGCAGGATATTATTGAGGCCATACCTTCTTCTGTCTGGCTGGAAAATTTGAGTATAGATCTAAATGTTAATACAGTTGTGCTAACAGGCAATTGTGAAACAGGGCTGGAAACTATTGGTACATTGCAGGATAATTTAGAAGAAAAATCTATTTTTGATTCCGCTGACTTAGATATTTTAGGTAAAGCAGAGCAAGGGATGATCACTTTTAGTTTAACGATAACTTTAAACCCAATAAAATTAAAATATGAAATATAATTTACTGGTTAATAATTTTAAGTATAGTTTTACTTTTATCATGGTATCTGTTATTGGCAGTGCGGCGCTTGGATTAATTGCAATAGCTGTTTTGCTGGTTAATATTCAAGCAGAGAGGCACAATATTATCTTAGAAAAGGAATTAAATGGTTATGTTAGGTTTTATTCTGAAAACATTAAACAGTTGCTTAAGAATAAAAGGGCTATCGCGCAAAATATAGAGGATAAGAATGTTAAATTTGAAAATCTTTTTATTCCTATTGTACCTGAAAAGTTATTGTCTACAGGGACATTATCTTTTAAAGCGCAATTGTTCAACATAGAGAGCAAATTAAGGTTAAAAGCAAATGACACGGAAGTTTTTCTGCCTGATGATTTGGGTTTTAGCGAATACGCGTTGAAAGTACCTGAAAAACAGAATATAGACGTTTTATTTACAGAATTGTTTATGATGCGCGGGACACTTGATTTGTTATTAGATGTTAAATTATCCGCAATAACAAAAGTTAAGTTTCCGTTAAGAAACAAGCAGATTAATTCCTTAAAATCCGCGGAAACCGTGGATTTTAAAAAGATTGTAATGGAATTGTCGTTTTGTACGAATTTTGATAGTTTAAAAGAATTTTTAGTTTATTTAGTAGATGCAAAAGGTTTGTATATTATCAAGGAATTGTGTGTTAATAAAACTAAGGAAGATAACGGAAACATTTTAGTGGATATGGTAATTGAACATATAGAGATTAAAAAATGAAGCTGATTTATCAGAATTGGGAAAAACTTATTGTACTTGTTTTGTTCTGTGCTCTTTTTTTTGTAGCAGAGTATTGTTCAGATACGCTTAGAGAATATAAAAAAAATGCGTTAGGCAGGATGAGTAATCTAACTAAGCAGCAAGATGAGTTGCAGGAAGTTAAGCTTGATAGCAGTAAGTATTTATTGCTTTTTGGTAAGATGCGTAAAGAGTCTGAACAGATAAAATTGTCTGATCTTGGCAGGGATATATTTACAAGGTTGGAACAACAAGGTGCTGGAGATTCTTTTGGCGGTAAAAAATTTGGTTTTGAGGTTGTGCAAATCAGACAGAAAATTCTTGATCTTAAATACTTAGGAAGAGTTGCTTTTGCGAAAGGCAAAGCTATTGTACAGGTCAATATCTCTGGGAAAACTTATTTACTTGCTAAAGGGGAAAAAGTTGATGGATATAAGTTGAAGCGTATAACTAAAGATTATATTGAGTTTTTAGACAGTAATTCCGAAAGTTTACGTATAGACTATCGTAAAATAAAGTACAGCACTGAATTTGAAGCTGAAATTAAGAATGATGTATTGGGACAGGTAGTTGTTGTTTCTAAAGGGAGTAAATTTTCAGGGTATGAGGTACTTAGTATAGACAAAAACTCTATGAAGGTGTCTTTGAATGGAAAAAATATATTATTAAAAGAAGGGATGGTGTGTAAATGAGGCGTGTTATTTTTGTTTTGGTTTTATTATCTATGTTTTTTTATCAGGGGAATGTGTTTGCTAAGGATGATATTAGTGCCTTGAATCGGGAGTTTGATGAGAAAAGGGAACAGATAGAGGCATTATCTATTGCTGATGATGTTGCTGCTGATAAAGATATAAATGTTGATCTCGATAGTTTGCTTGATTCTGGGTATAGTTATTGGGCTGATCTTAAGTTTGATCAAGCAAGCCAGAAGTTTAAAGCAGCGCGTAGATTAGAGCCTGGTAATCTTAAAATCAGGGATTTAATTGAAAAGGTTGCTTTAGCTAAGGTCAAGTATGCCCAGAAGCAAGTTGCTTTTGAAACTAAACTTGATAGTGAATACAAAGTATTAGTAATGGATGATGCTTTATTGGCGAAAGACCCGACAAAAGAAACAACTACATATAAAATTAGTAAACCCGCGCAAAATAAACTCAGGCAGGACGCGGAAAAAAAGATTGTGAGTATTGATTTTAGCGAGGCGCAGGCGAGTACGATTCTTGGATATCTGTCTGAGCAGAGTGGAATTAATATTATTTTTGACGAAGCAGCTGTTTCAACAGCAGGAACTTTAAGTATTCATTTAAAAGATGTAACATTAGTGCAGGCCTTAGAATCTGTACTCAGGACAAAAGGACTTGCTTACCGTTTTGAGAAAGATTTTATTTGGGTGAGTTCGCCTGAAAATATCGCTGCTGAGCAAATGATTACCAGAGTTTATCATTTATCGCAGGGGCTAGCTGCTTTTACTACCTTTACTACCTTTGATACTGTAACAATTGACGGCTTGTCTCCTGATGGGAAGGTGGTGGTTAAATCTGCTATAAAGAATAAAAAAAAGCAGGCTGGTACAGAAGGTGGGGAAAATTACGAAGGCGTTAAAATTGGCGGTCCAAGCGGCGTGGCAGGCAAAATAACTACTACAATTAAAGATGTATTGGAAGAGATGGTTACTTGGCCTAAAGGGAGCAGTATTTTTTTAGATCAGCGCACAAGCACTTTAATTGTACATAACACACCAAGTAATTTAGCGTTGATTGAACAATGTATTGAAGCATTAGATGTTATTCCGCCGCAGGTAATGATTGAAGCAAGGTTTGTGGAAGTTGGCGCGGATGATTTGTTTGCCCTGGGGCTTGAGCTTAGCGCTGAGATTAGCGGGCAAGGGGCATCTGAGCCACATACATTTCCTTTTAATAAAAATCAAGATACTAAGTATACAGATGCTTTCCCATTCGCAAACCCTCTTGATTTTACTTTTGGGCGATTAGATTTTTCACAATTTAAAACAGTGCTTTCTGCTATAGAGCAGGATACTGACAGTAATGTGCTTTCATCTCCTAAGATTACCACAATTAGCGGACAGGAAGCAGTAATTAAAATTGTTAAAGAATACCGTTATCCGACAAAATATCAAATTCAGACTTATGAAAGCGGTAGCAATGACAATAAAACAATGTATTACGCAACTGTGCCTGATGAATTTAAAACTCGGGATATTGGCATAATTTTAAAAGTAACGCCTAATGTGGGAGCGAATCATAAAACAATAAATTTGACTCTTGTTCCGGAAGTCAGCGAATTTGATATAGAAAAAGATATGTATAATTATGGTACGGAAGATCATCCTTATTTACAGCCTTTTTTTAGCGCGCGCAGTACAACTGCAAGCATTGTTGTAGGTAACAGTGACACAGTAGTTATGGGAGGCTTAATGCGGGAAGTTGTTGAACATAGTGTTAGCCGTGTGCCTGTTTTAGGCAACCTTCCTTTAATCGGAAAACTGTTTAGTCATAAAAGAGACACTAAAAAGAAAAGGAACCTTTTGATTTTTATCACTGCACACCTTATTGCACCTGATGGAAAGACATTTGAAAATTGAGAAGAAAATTATTTATAATTTTGGATACTCAAACCAATTGCGTTTGAGTATAGCCGTAAAATCTTGATCATGAAAAAATATTAAGTTTAAACCTTATTTTTTTGTTGATTGCTCAAATATTTTTTACAGATAATTTCCCGTTAATATACTCAAACGTAATTGGTTTGCAAGTCCACCTGCACCGCATTTTGAAACGTTCTTCATCAACGCAGCAAGCTGCGCCTGCGGTTTGGCTTAGGTCAGATCGTTCATAGGGCACAGGGAAACGCCTAAATTTTGCAAGCCTATTACGTTTCTATATTAGCGAGTAAAAAGAACAGGACTTTGCTTTAGATCGTTGATGGTAGACTGCTATATTCCCGCTAAAAGATTGCGGGAATGACAAAAAGGCATGAAAAATTGAGCAGGTGTGACAAGATGAAAGAAATTTCAATAAATATTGCTTATCCACTCAAAACTCCAAAGAGCCTTGTTTTTATTAGAAAAATTGGCAGTATAGGCAGTTCAATATAATTGATTTTTTAAAAGTTTTTACAGCAGCCCTTTTTTTGCAAAATTATTAAAAATTAGGTAAAATTAATATATAATGAAATTTTGTGGAAATATAAAAAATACAAAATATTATTTTATTGTCTTGACAAAAATTGAGCTTTAACTATAATTAATATAAAATGGATTTTAAGATAGGAGACAGGATGGATAATAGTGTGCAGGAAGAAAAAAGAAAGTTTAAAAGAGTAAGCATTCCTGATGTTAAGGTGAATTATAAGTTGCTGGATCCGCGTACGTGGTCAACTTATCATGAAAAATTTTTGAATCTGGTCGAAAATATTAGTTTAGGCGGTTTAGCAGTAATCGGCGTTACTGAGATGCCGTTACATGCGCCTGTTGGCGTGGATATTAACTTAGGTTATGGCCATGATAAGGTGATTAAAGCTTTTGGCCGGGTGGCATGGATTAAAAAACAGCAGGATAACTATATGTTGGGAATTAGTTTTTCGTGGTGGAAAAAAGAAGATGATAAAAAAATTCTTTTTAATTTAATTCAAAAGCGCTCAGCATAAAAAGCAATGTGGAGATAACCTTTAGATGAAACATTTGCATCAAGAGGAATTGCTGAAAAAAATTGTTGCCCACCCTTCCTTGAAAGAAGAAATTAAAACACTTACTGCTATTACTGGCAATGCATTATGGGTAATTATCCCTCCTGCCGGAAAAAAATATTTTATTTGTAATAATTGCCTTTTCAAAGAAAAACCGCAAACCCAACATTGTATAGATAATATTAATCTGCTAATTACTGAAAGTAAGAAAAAAAATATTTTTAAAAATGTAATTTACGCGAATAAAGTTTATACATATTGCCTGCCGATTATAAAAAATGATTTAGTTGTTTTGTATTTGGGAATTTGTAATTTAAAGGCAAAAATTTCTCCCGCGGTTTTAGACATAATTAATGTTTTTACTCGCGCTACTGTAGAAAATGTTATAAAAGAGTTTGAGCTTTTAAATTTGTATGAAACGATTAAACCCAGGACAGTAGCTTTATCTACAGTGCATACAATTAACCGAATTGTCAGTTCAACTTTTGCTTTAGATGAGTTGTTGCCGCGTATCGCCAGATTAGCTTTACAAGTACTTTGTGCTCAGAAATGCACAATTATGCTTTTAGATAAGCATAAACGTTTTCTTGTGCCGCGTGCAGTGGTAGATTTGAAAAAGAAAAGCGCGACACAACAGCCTTTAAAAATTGGACAGGGGATCCATGGCAAAGTAGTAAAAACTGGCAAAGTATTTTTTATGGTGGAATATGTGTGTATTCCATTGGTTTCAGAGGGGAATGTTATTGGTTCTATTAGTGTCGCGCAACGTTTAAATAATAAGCCTTTCAGCCATTTTGATTTAGAAATTCTTACTACACTTTCGGAACAAGGTGTCACTGCGATAAAAAATGCCCAGTTGTATGATGAGCAGGAACAATTAACTCTTAACGCGATCAAAGCATTGGCCTCTATATTAAGTTCCGGAGCTTATAATTATGGCCGGACAAATTTGTTTATTAATGTGGTTATGTCTATTGGTATGGAATTAACACTTACCTCCGACCAAATGCGTTGTTTGTATTATGCGGCACTTTTGCATAATGTCAGCCAGATTAGCTTGCCTGAAAAACTGCTTAAAAAATCAACAAGGTTAACAGGCAAAGATTACAAAATTATTCGCGAGCATTCGCGTGTTGGGGCAAAAATTATTGAGCCTATGGGAGACAGGCTTAAAGATGTTTTGCCTGTGATTATTTATCATCATGAACGTTATGATGGGCATGGTTATCCCTGCGGGCTAAAAGGTTCCGACATTCCTTTGGGGGCGAGAATTTTATCTGTGTCAGATGCTTTTGATGCTATGTTATCGCAAAGGCCATATAGGAAGAAGCTGACTATTTCTCAGGCAGTGGCTGAAATAGTCAGATATAGCGGAGAACAGTTTGACCCAGTGATTGTTGATGCTTTTGTACAGGCAGTAAAACGTTCAAAAAATAAAATTTTTCAGAAAGGTAAGAGTTTATGGGTATGGAAATTTTGATCCTTTTTAAAGCTCTTTACATTTATCTATATATATGGTAAAATATATTTTTTTAGAAGGAGGTGAAAGTAAAATGACTACAGTGAAACAGGAGAAAGAGAAAATAATTAGTGAATTTAAAGTGCATGATAAAGATACTGGCTCTGCGGATGTACAGATTGCGTTACTTACTGCCAGAATTAATAGGTTAACAGAGCATTTTAAAATACATAAAAAAGATTTTAGCTCGCGAAGGGGTTTATTACAACTTGTTTCCATGCGAAGGAGGTTGTTGGATTATTTAAAACGTGAGAATTTTAAAAAATATAAAGAAATATTAGTGAAACTTAAATTAAGGAAATGATTGGAATATGTTAGAAAAAACAGAAATTGAATTTGGTAAGGATGTTTTAATCCTTGAAACTGGTAAATTGGCTAAACAGGCAAATGGCTCGGTATTGGTGCAGTATGGCGGCACAGTTGTTTTGGTTGCTGTTGTGATGTCTGAAAAAGCAAAAGATGGCCTTGATTTTTTGCCATTAACAGTTGAATATAAAGAAAAAACTTATGCCGCAGGCAGGATCCCCGGAGGTTTTTTTAAACGGGAAGGCAGGCCTTCAGAAAAAGAAATTCTTACTTCTCGGCTTATTGACAGGCCGATTAGGCCGTTGTTCCCTAAAGGTTGTACAAATGAAATACAGGTTGTGATTACTGTACTTTCCAGTGACGGCAAGAATGATCCTGATATTTTAGCAATGATTGGCAGTTCCGCGGCTTTAACTATTTCTAATATTCCATTCGCCGGGCCAATAGGAGCAGTGAAAATAGGAAGAATCGATGATCAGTTTATTATTAATCCCAGTTATGAAGACATTGAGCAAAGTTCAATAGAATTAATTCTTGCAGGCACTAAAGATGGCGTAGTTATGATCGAGGCTGGCTGTAAACAGGTAACTGAAGAATTAATGGCAGAAGCGATAAAATTTGGACATAATGAATTAGTCAAAATAATTGCTTTGCAGGAAGAATTTGCTGCAAAATGTGGTAAACAAAAATTAGAGATTAGTGTAAAAGAATTGCCGCAGCAATTGTTTGAGCAAGTAAAAGAATTATCTGCTGTAAAATTAGCTGAGGTTTTTAAAAATAGTGATAAAAATCAGAGAAAAGAAGGAATGGATGCTGTTGCTGAGCAGCTGATTGCTGAACTTATCAATGATGAATCTGAATACACAGACAAAGATGTGCTTGCGGCATTAGCTAAGATTGAGAAAGAGCAGGTGCGTAAAATAATTTTAGAAACCGGGAAGAGAATTGACGGCCGTGGTTTTGAAGAGGTTAGGCAGATAACTTGTGAGGTAAGTGCTTTGCCATGTACTCATGGTTCCGCGGTATTTACCCGCGGGCAAACGCAGAGTTTGTCAGTAGCAACTTTAGGCACAAGCGATGACGAACAAAGGATTGATGCGCTTGAAGGAGAGTCAAAAAAGAGATTTATGCTGCATTATAATTTTCCCGCGTTTAGTGTAGGAGAAGTCAGGCCGTTACGCGGTCCTGGACGTAGAGAAATAGGCCATGGCGCGTTAGCTGAACGGGCTCTTTTGCCTGTAATGCCTTTACAGGAAAATTTTCCTTATACAATCCGGTTGGTATCAGAAATTTTAGAATCTAATGGTTCCTCAAGTATGGCTACTGTATGTGCGGGGACATTATCTCTAATGGACGCTGGAGTGCCTATCCAATCTCCTGTAAGCGGAATCGCGATGGGGTTGATTAAAGATGGTGAGAAGTATGCTGTTTTAACTGATATAATGGGAGCAGAGGACCATTTTGGGGATATGGATTTTAAGGTTACAGGCACCAGTCAGGGAATAACTGCTATGCAATTAGATTTAAAAATTGGGGGTATAGATTTTAGTCTGTTAGAACAAGCTTTATCTCAGGCAAAAAAAGCAAGACTTTTTATTTTGGGTGAAATGATTAAAACAATTAATCAGCCGCGTTCTGAGCTTTCGGAATATGCTCCAAGGATTACAGTAGTTAAAGTTCCGCTGGAAAAGATAAAAGATATTATTGGGCCTGGCGGTAAGATTGTGAAAAAAATTGTTAGTGAGACAGGAGCTAAGATTAATATTGAGGATGATGGTAATGTGTCGGTTTCTTCTGTTGATGAAAAAGCAGCGCAGAAAGCTCTTGAAATGATTGGATTACTAATTGCTGAAGTTGAAGTGGGAAAAATTTATCAGGGGAAAATAACCCGGTTGATGAATTTTGGTGCTTTTTGTGAGGTTTTGCCAAATAAAGAAGGTTTGATTCATGTCTCTGAATTGGCAGATAAATTTGTCAAAAATGTGGAAGATGTGGTAAAAGTTGGAGATCAGGTAACAGTAAAAGTAATTGAAAAAGACAAAATGGGGCGGATTAATTTAAGTATAAAACAGGCTATTGCTAATTAGAGGCTGCTGAAAAAAACAGCAGGCCTGATTATTCAATAAACGAATATTATTGCATTATGCCAGCCCATATCCACAAAATAATTATCAATAATTCTGTAGGGACAGTCCCGACGAAGGAGGGGTGCGTAGCAGGCATTGCCTTGCTTGGAGAAAATTTAATTTTGATATGTCTGAAATTATTTTAAAAATAAAAAAGAAATTTGATTGCGCGGATTTGCCTTTGCCCAAATATATGAGTCTCGGCTCAAGCGGTATGGATCTATATGCTGATGTTTTAAATCAGCTTGTGCTTGAACCTGGTGAGGTAAAAATGATTTCTTCCGGGATTTATTTAAGTATTCCTCAAGGATATGAAGCTCAGATTAGGCCGCGCAGCGGGTTAGCTGCAAAGCATGGCATTACAGTCTTAAACACTCCAGGCACTATAGATTCTGATTATCGCGGACTGGTGAGTATTATTTTGGTTAATTTTGGTAAGCAGTCTTTTTCAATAAAACGTGGTATGCGTATTGCGCAAATGGTGATAAATAAGGTGTCTAAAGTAGAAATAGAGCTTGTCAGCGACTTAGACAATACTTTGCGTAATTGCGGTGGTTTCGGACATACTGGAGTTTAATAAATGAGTGAAAAGCAAATCAGGATAGCATGGTCTGTTATCCTTTTTGGGCTGTGCGCATTCCTTTTAATTAGTTTCTTTTCCTATGATCTAAACGACATTCCTTTTAATACTTCAAATCCTAATCTATATATACAAAATTGGGGAGGATGTGTTGGCGCTTATTTTGTCTGTGGGCTATTCCTTTCCATAGGAATGAGCGCTTATTTTATCCCATGTATTTTTTTTTTATGGGGTATTGCCCAAGTAATGGGCAGATTAACCAGAAATTTATCTACTAAACTGCTGGGTTTTTTGCTTATGCTCTGGTCATTTTCATCAATGTTAAGCACTTTGAATTTTCCTTCTAATATGGCAGGTATTAAAACTGGGGGAGTTCTGGGTTTTTTTACCAGCCTGACTTTAATTAGATATTTTGGTAAATTAGGCGCTTTGGTTATTCTTTCTACTCTTTTTGCCTTATCGTTTCTTTTGGCTACAGAATTTTTGATTGTACCTATTTTATCGCAAATTTTAGCTGCATTACTTAAAATAGTTAAAACATTTTTTGTTAAGAACAATAAAAATGATTTAGACTCTGTTGCTATCGCTAATTCTTTAGAAAAGGAACATCTTGCTATTTTGCCGGGGGAAAAATTAGCTTCCAATGTAACTAAAGTAAAACGGTATAACAATAGTGTAGATTTAAGCACTGCTCTGCCTTTAGTGAAAAGGGTTGAGCCCAAGCTGGTAATTAAAAATTCTGCGCTTAAGAAAATTAAAATACCTGCGGTAAAAATAAAAGTTATTGGAGATTATAAGCTTCCTGGAGGTGATTTGCTTGGAAATACTTCAGACAAGACGGGAAAAAGGATTATTTTAGAAGATCTTGAAGGAAATTCGAAAATATTAGAAGCAACCTTGCATGATTTCGGTATAGACGTAAAAGTTGTTGAAGTGGAACAAGGCCCGGTAATTACCAGATATGAATTACAGCCTGCTGCAGGAGTGAAGATAACCAGGATTGCAAATTTGGGTGATGATATTGCTTTGAATTTAAGAGCTCCTTCTGTGCATATAGTTGCTCCTATCCCCGGTAAAGGTACTGTAGGCGTGGAAGTGCCTAATTTACAAGCAAAAACAGTTTATTTTAGAGAAATTTTAGAATCTAATGAGTTTCAAAATTCAAAATCTGTGTTAACTCTTGCAATTGGCAAAGAAGTTTCAGGAACTCCATTAATGGCGGATCTTACGGAAATGCCGCATATTTTAATTGCCGGAGCAACAGGTTCGGGAAAGACTGTATGTGTAAATACGTTGATTATGAGTTTACTGTTTCAAGCAGGGCCTGAACAGGTAAAATTACTTTTGATTGATCCTAAAATGGTGGAAATGTTGATGTATAATGGGTTACCGCATTTAATTTGCCCTGTGGTAACTGATGTAAGAAAGGCTGCCGGAGCTTTAGAGTGGGCTGTGAGTGAAATGGAGGAGCGTTACCGTGTTTTAGCTAAAGTCGGAGTAAGGAACATTGCCAGCTATAATTGTAAAATTGAGAAAGGGCTAAAAGAAATTGATGACGGAGATAAAAAAGTAGAGTTGAGTTTAATGCCTTATATTGTGATCATTATTGATGAACTCGCGGATTTAATGCTGGTTTGTTCAAAAGAAGTGGAAGCGTTAATTACGCGTCTGGCACAACTTTCGCGTGCTGTAGGCATACATCTGATTCTGGCAACGCAAAGGCCTTCGGTTGACGTAATTACAGGTATTATTAAGGCTAATTTTCCTGCGCGTATTTCTTTCCGTGTGGCCACTAAAATTGATTCCCGTACTGTATTAGACAGCAATGGCGCTGATAAATTGATGGGAAAAGGAGATATGCTTTTTTTAAAACCAGGTACTTTTAAGCTTATTCGTGCTCAGGGCGGTATGGTTAGTGATAAAGAGATAGAAAATGTAGTAAGTTTTGTTAAAGCACAGCGTAGTGCTGTTTATTCAGAAGAGATTTTAACGAATAAACATAAAGCTGTAAACAGGATGAATACAGTTAAACAAGATGATTTACTTGAAGAAGCTCTTAACTTGGTGATTGATTCTAAACAGGCTTCTGTATCAATGCTGCAAAGGAGATTAAGGCTTGGATATGCGCGTGCTGCCAGATTAATTGATATTATGGAAGATAGTGGTATTGTGGGGCAGTTCCGCGGCTCAAAAACAAGGGAAGTATTGGTTGATACATTGGAACAGGCGATTGCTTTACAACAGCAGCAGCAACCTGAATGATTTATACTCAAACGCAATTGGTTTGTAAAATTTAGGCGTTTCCCTGGAACGTTTTGACCTAAGTTAAACCGCAGGCGCAGCTTGCTGCGCCTAATGATTTGCGAATGAAGAACGAATCAATATGCAGTGTGAGGGGAATGTCATAAAATTACAAACCAATTACGTTTGAGTAGATAATAATGCAAGTATTACTGATAAGTTTAGGATGTCCAAAAAACTTAGTTGATTCTGAGATTATCTTAGGTATTCTGCAAGAGCATGGTTTTGTAATTACCAGCAATTGTTTTGAGGCAGAGATTGCGCTGGTAAATACTTGCGCTTTTATTCAGGAAGCTAAGCAGGAAGCTATTGATACAATTTTTGAACTTGCGGAACTGAAGAAACAGGGAAGTTTGAAAGTTTTGATTGTTTGTGGATGCCTGGCTCAGCGTTATAAATATGAATTAACGGATTTGCTTGGGGAAGTTGATGCTTTTGTTGGTACTGGAAGTATTGGGGAAATAGATAAAATTATAAAATCTTGCTTAAAAGGCAAACGTTGCTTTTCATTTAAGAATAACCATTATTTAAATCAACCGAATTTCCATAGGGTTTTACTTACGCCAGGCCATTATGCATATATAAAGATTGCTGATGGTTGTGATAATGCTTGTAGTTATTGTGTTATTCCGCAGATACGAGGCAGGTATTGTTCGCGTAATATAGAGTCAATTGCGCGGGAGGCTGAATTTTTGTCCCAAAAAGGGGTAAAGGAAATAATTCTGGTTAGCCAGGATAATACATTTTATGGCAAAGATATTTACGGCAAGTATTGTCTGGATGTTCTTTTAAAAGAATTAGTACAAATAAAAAGATTGCATTGGATTAGAATTTTATATGCTTATCCCAATAACATCACAGATAATTTGATTAAAGTTGTTGCGCGGGAACAAAAGATTTGTAAATATTTAGATTTGCCGATTCAGCATATTAATGACAGAATATTGCAGTTAATGCGTAGGCACATAACTGGAAGGCAAATTAAAGATTTAATTTTTAAATTGC
>QNCH01000004.1 GCA_003645745.1 Candidatus Omnitrophota bacterium | reverse complement strand
TCAGCATATGGTATACCCAATACCCTGCCCACATCCCGAATAACTCCTTTAGCTGCCATTGTGCCAAAAGTAATTATCTGAGCGACATTTTCTCTTCCATATTTATCATTAACATATTTTATAACTTCATCCCGTCTCTCGTAACAAAAGTCAATATCAATATCAGGAAAGCTAACACGGTCAGGATTTAAAAACCGCTCAAAAAGCAAATCATATTTCAATGGGTCAATATCTGTAATACCAATTAAATAACTGACAATACTTCCAGCAGCAGATCCTCTGCCCGGCCCCACAGGGATATGAGATTCTTTTGCAAACCGCACAAAATCAGAAACAATTAAAAAGTAACTTGCAAATCCCAACCCCTTGATTACATCCAGTTCCCTGTCTAGCCTTAAGCGTGCCTGCGGCACCATTTCAGGATAAGAGACAACTACATTTGTTTCACACATCTGCCTTAATTCTTCAATATCAGAAGTATGTTCGGGCAATTCGAAATTGGGCAAATGTGTAGACTTAAAATCAATTTCTAAATCACACATTTGAGAGACTTCTACAGTATTTGAAAGAGCCTCAGGGACTTGCGAAAATATTTTTTGCATTTCTGCTTCAGATTTAAAATAAAATTCATTCGTCGAAAAGCGCATTCTTTTTTTGTCTGCAAGCATAGTTTGCGTCTGCAAACAAAGTAAAACTTCATGGGCCTGCGCCATATCCTGTTTCAAATAGTGTACATCATTTGTGGCTACCAAAGGAATGTCGAGTTTACGTGAAATTTCTATTAAAACTTTATTTACCTTTACTTGCTCCGCAATATTATGATCCATTAGCTCCAAATAAAAACTTTTTTTTTCAAACATATCCTTATACTTTTGCGCGGCAGTATAAGCTTCTTTTTTTTCCCCTGCAAGAATCAGCGATGCTATTTCCCCTTTAAGGCAGCCGCTTAAACCGATCAAGCCTTTCACATATTCAGATAATATCTGTTTGTCAATTCTAGGCTTATAGTAAAATCCTTCTAAATAACTCGCAGTAACTAATTTTATTAAATTTTTATACCCTGCCAAATTTTTAACTAATAAAGGTAAATGATATATCGGCTGCCGCTTACCTAATTCAGTTTTTTTGAATCTGTCTATTTTTGCCAGATATGTCTCACACCCAATAATAGGTTTAATACCGCTTTGTTTCGCAATAGAATAAAACTCAATCGCGCCAAAAATATTTCCGTGGTCAGTAATGGCTACCGCCGGCATATGCATCTGTTTGGCAGTATCAACTAAATCCTGCACAAGGCAAGCTCCATCTAATAAACTATACTGGCTATGCACATGCAAATGCACGAAATTACTTTGCTTCATCTTATTCCCATTCTATAGTTGACGGAGGTTTAGAGCTAATATCATAAACTACCCTGTTTACGCCTTTAATTTCATTGATTATACGATTAGATATCTTTGCCAAAATTTCTGAAGGCATTCTTGCCCAGTCAGCAGTCATTCCGTCAATGCTGGTAACCGCGCGTAAAGCAATAGTACACTCATAAGTACGCTCATCACCCATAACTCCTACACTTTTAACCGGCAAAAGCACAGCAAATGCCTGCCAAATTTCTTTATATAATCCTGCCTGCTGTATTTCATCAATAAATATTCGGTCAGCACTGCGCAAAATTTTTAATTTTTTCTCTGTTATACTGCCTATTATCCTGATTGCCAGGCCAGGCCCTGGAAAAGGATGCCTGCCAACAATACTCTCAGGTATCCCCAATTCTCTGCCAAGCGCCCTAACTTCATCTTTAAATAAATATTTCAAAGGTTCTATAAGTTTCAAACGCATTTTCTTTGGCAGCCCGCCCACATTATGATGACTCTTAATCACAGCAGAAGGTCCGCCAAAGACTGAACAACTTTCAATCACGTCAGGATAAAGAGTCCCTTGAGCAAGAAATTCTACATTTTTTATTTTTTTTGCCTCTGCGTCAAAAACACGAATAAACTCCCTGCCAATAATTTTACGTTTGCTCTCAGGATTAACAATATTTTTTAATTTTTCAAGAAATAATTTTCTTTGATTTAAATATAGAATTTTAATCTGAAAATGCTTTGAAAAAATTTTCTGTATTTGTTCAACTTCATTATATCTTAAAAGCCCATTATCCACAAAAATAGGATGAGCATTACTGCCTATTGCATGATTGAGTAAAACCGCGCATACAGAAGAATCAACTCCGCCGCTTAATCCGCAAACTACTTTTCCATTACGCACAGATTCTTTAATTTCTGAAACCGCACTTTTGATAAAAGACCGCATATTCCATAACCCGCGGCATTTACAAATTCTAAACAAAAAATTCTTTAAAATTTGCTTTCCCTTTGGAGTATGTGCTACTTCAGGATGGAACTGCACTCCGTAAATTTTTAACTCTTTATTCGCGAAAGCAGCAATTTTAGAATTTTTAGTATGCGCAATCTGCTCAAAACCCAGAGGAAGTTTATTCACCTTATCTTCATGGCTCATCCAGGTAATAATTTGCTTATCCATACCAAAAAAAAGATCTTTATGATTGTCAATAAACAGCTCAGCTCTGCCATATTCCCTAAGAGTGGATTTACTCACCTTACCTTTAAAATAATCCGCGATTAACTGCATTCCATAACAAATGCCTAAAATAGGTTTGCCCAATTTAAAAATTTCAGGATCACATTTAGGCGCATGCTGATATGTTAAACTTGCAGGCCCGCCTGAAAGAATAATCCCTGAAGGCGCAAGCTCTTTTAATTCCTCAGCGCAAATTTTAGGAGAACGAACTTCAGAATAAACACACGCTTCCCTTAGCCTGCGGGCAATAAGCTGGCTGTACTGAGAACCAAAATCAATAATAATAACATATTCTTTCATAATTTTAAAAGAGAATACAATTGTTCTAAAGACTGTGAAATAACCTTAGTACTGCCTAATACAGGCATAAAATTTGTGTCTCCATTCCAACGCGGCACAATATGGATATGCAAATGCTGGGCAAACCCTGCGCCTGCAACAGAACCAGAATTTATGCCAATATTAAAGCCATGAGGCTGCAATTTTTCCTGCAAAATCTGCTGACATTCTATTACCAGATCCATTAATTCATGCAGCACATCCTTATCTAATTTCCCCAATTCAGCAATATGCTGATACGGAACGGCCATTATGTGCCCATTATTATAAGGATAAATATTTAAAATCGCGTAAACATATTTTTTTCTAAGCAAAATATAATTTACACAGTCATTATTTTGAACCGGCTTTTGACAAAAAATACATCCATCAGGCTTCTCCTTACCAATATATTCAGCACGCCACGGCGCCCATAATTTATCCATTATTTTATTCCTCTCACAATTTTATTATTGCAGCATTAATTTTGTCTGTTAATTCTAAAATCCCAACAGAAACATAAGGAGAAAAAAATTTATCTGTAGCACTGCCTGGATTAAAAAATAATCTTCTGCCAATTTTCTCATTATAAGCTAAATGAGAATGCCCAAAAACAACAATATCAACGTCATTTTTAAATTCATTACAAATCTGCTCCGGCAAATTTTCATATGATCCCCAACCATGGATAAGACCAATTTTATACTTACCAGCGCTAATAATCCTTTTTTGCGGCAATTTTGTACGCACACAAGGCAAATCCATATTTCCAGCTACTGCAATAACATTGTTTGTGATCTTAGCTAAATCTGTTAAAACAGAGACTTCAATTAAATCGCCTGCATGCAAAATCATATCCACCCCTTTAAAACATTTTGCTATTTGCTCAGGCAATTTTTCGCAATTAACAGGAATATGAGTATCTGAAATTACACCTATCTTCATAAAATAACCCGCGGGCGGCCAAATAATAAAAAAAGTTCATTAATTGTGTTACTATCCCAAATCCACAATTTAGCCTCTAAAGCTTTTAACTTAGCATTAAGGCTAATACCGTTAAAAGCAATTAAAATTTTTTTAAGTGAGTTCTTTTTATCTATATTAGAAACAAAATCAGCGACCATATGTTCTTCAATAAAATCAACGAGAACATAACAATACCAGCATTTATTCCCCTTATAAGCATTTAAAAGCACCGCATTATTAATATTTGTTATAACTATTTTATCAAAATGTGTCAACATAAACCTTTTTTTATCTAATTCAACAATATCATCATTAAATAGTTCTAATAACTCTTTTAAACGTTGAGGAATACTTTTTTTAGATTCAATAACAAAATTTTTAAACGTCTGGCTCATATTATCTTGAAACTTATTAATCGCAGCATAATTATCCTGATTAAAAGAATTCTTTTGCCTTGAAAAGACAAACTTTAGCCATTTAGCAAATAATGGGTCACAAATATAATTGAAAACCCCTCTTTTATAAATAATATCCATTTCGATAAACATATTTAAACACTTATTCACCACAGTAGTTTTTTTGTTTAAAAAACTACTAATGCAAACGCTTTTTTGATTACCTTTCGCAATTAACAAAAGCATTGGCAGTAACATACTATTATCTGTATTATTAAGCAAAGAATAATATTTATTATTAAACGATTGATTAAGAATACCGTAATCTTTATACATTGTTTCTACAAGGCTGTATAAAAATATTTTTTTTGTAACTCTATTGTTTCCTATTTCTAAGCACCTATGTTTAATATCATCACAAATTACATCTAAATAAAATGGGTAACTGCCTGTAAACTCAATCAAAAAATTTATATAGTTTTCATCAATTTCCAAATTTTGCAATTTTGCTAAAATATAATTTTTAGCAGTAGAATAATCAAAAGGATAAATCTGAATAATTTCAAAATTACCAAATAATAAATTCAATTTTTCCCTGAGAATACGCCTTGCGCTATAAACAGCAGAGCTGACTAAAAGATACATCACATTTCTTTGCAGCATTATTTTATTGCTTAATTCAAGAAAAGGGTCTGGAATATTCAAGCGTCTAAGGTTCTGAAATTCATCTAAAATCAATAAAACAGGCTTGCCTGCTTCCACACATAATGTTTGAGAAAGAGATAATAGTAGATTATAAACTTCTGCATAGTTAGATTTATTTTTCAGCAATTCCTTTATTTTTAATATCTCCGCTATTGTTTTCGGTAATTTCAATCTGCTTTTTTCAATTAAAAATTCAAAGCTATCATCAACTGTCTGCTCAATTGAACTCAAATATTGATACAACAATACACCGATAAAATTTTCAACAAAAGAAACAACAGATTTTATTTCCACATCAATATAAATAGGAATTACTGCTTTCGCTTTACAATGACGCAGCAAGTCAAGAATTAAAGTTGTTTTTCCTAAACTCTGATTGCCAATAATCGCAATATTTTGGCGGTACTGCTTTTCTAAAGCACTTACCCGCTTTAAAAGCAAACTAATGATCTCATGCCTGCCAAAATGTCTGTTTTGTAGTGTTAATAAAGGCTTCATAGTTAAAAAATATAATTTAAATCAGATTACCGCCTTTCCCCTCCTGGGACTCAGCACATCAATGACACTGCAAGGTATCCTATCGTCAATCATGCCCCTAGTGTCATCATCCTCATTTTTTTTGTAATCCCTTTAAACTAAACAACTTAAAAAGGAAATTCCTACTATACTCAAACATAATAGGTTTGCAAAATTTAGGCGTTTCCCTGTGCCCTATATTGCGACGTGAGGTGGACATCATAAAATTGCAAACCTATTACGTTTAAGTATATATCGAGTTAGCTTAAATAAAGCAATGGGTTTTGGGGTTTAAAATTTTTTCTTAACTGAAAATGTAGGACACATTGACCAGTTCTCCCAGTATCTCCTACTTGAGCGATTACTTGTCCCTGCTTAATAAAATCTCCTGTTTTAACCAAATTTTCTCTATTATACGCGTAAACGCTGGTAAACTGGCTATTATGCCTGATAATCACCACTTTTCCATAACCACGCATATTTGCTGAAGTAAAAATAACTTTACCTGCTGCTACAGCATATACAGAGCTGCCCTTATTCGCGGAAATATCAATGCCTTCGTTTTTAACCTTTTGTTTATCCTGTCCGAAATAAGCGATGATTTTTCCTTTGCACGGCCAGACAAATTCAAGCGCAGATCTTATTTTTTTATTCGGCTTTTGACTTTTCCGCAGGCTATCTGGAATAAAAATTTTATCTCCTATTTCTATTTTTGCAACATTAGAAATTTCATTAAACTTAACAAGCTTTGTTAAATTCACATGATAGATTTTGCTTATTCTCCAGAGAGTTTCCCCCCTTCTTATGATATGATATTGCCCGGGAACACCTGGAACTATAACAGGCAATGATTGATGAACCGCCAAAGTCTCCCTGATCACAATTTGTCTTTTCGCGCACCCGCTAATGAAAATCAGACACATACTCATATAAATTAAAATTTCTTTATTTCTCATAATTTTAAATTTTTGGAGCGGGCGAAGGGAATCGGACCCTCATATTCAGCTTGGGAAGCTGATGTTCTGCCACTGAACTACGCCCGCTGATATACATTCACAAATCATTAAATTAACTATTCTCCATATTTTTTTGATTCACAATTCTCAATTTTTCCTTATCGGCAAACCATTCAATTATATTATAATCATAATTTTTGTTATTAACGATATTATCCGGGCGGGAAGACCCCGCCCCTACTGAGTATAAAAACATTTTTCCATCATTTTAATTGAACAAAAATCACCGCACATTGTGCAAACATCCTGATGTTTCGGCTCAGACATTTTCCTGGCTTTACGCGCTTTCTCAGGATCAATTGACATCTTAATCTGTTCTGCCCAGTTCCTTTGCCTGCGCGCTACAGTCATTGCTTTATCTTTATCCCACGCGCGCGCGCTGCCTCTGGATAAATCCCCGCTATGAGCGGCAATTTTGCTGGCAATTACACCTAATTTTATATCTTCTAAATCAGGAAGTTTTAAATGCTCCGCAGGAGTAACAAAACAAATAAAATCAGCGCCATAAGCTGCAGCTAAACCAGAGCCAATAGCAGCGCTTATATGGTCATAACCTACAGCTATATCAGTCACCAATGGGCCTAAAACATAAAAAGGCGCTTCATTACAATATTTTTTCTCTAATTCAATATTCTTCCTTATCTGATTAATCGGAATATGGCCAGGGCCTTCGATCATTACCTGGACACCATCTGACCGCGCTTTTTCAGCTAATTTACCCAAAAGTTTTAATTCTGAAACCTGAGCATTATCTGTAGCATCAAATATTGAACCAGGCCTGAGCCCGTCTCCCAAACTTAAGGTTATATCATATTTTTTAGCAATTTTTATCACATCATCAAAATATTCAAACAAAGGATTTTCCTGATTATTTGTTTTTATCCACGCCGCAGTAATTGCCCCGCCGCGGCTGACAATACCTAATTTACGCGGACTTTTTTTTAAACATTCAATAGTTTTTTTTGTTACTCCGCAATGCACAGTAAAGAAATCAACCCCATTTTCAGCCTGTTCCCATAATACATCTAACAAATCATCTTTAGACATTTTAAAAAAACTACCGTGTTTCTGTTTTGCTTTTATTGCGGCTTGATAAATAGGAACTGTGCCAATAGGCACAGTTGTGTGCTCTAAAATTAATTTTTGAGTTTTTTGCAGATCCTTGCCTACACTTAAATCCATCACTGTGTCAGCGCCAAACTCTATCGCAATTTTCAATTTTTCCAATTCTTTCTTCACATCTGAGCTATCTGTAGAAGTGCCTATATTGGCATTTACTTTTACGCTCAATTGTTTGCCAATGCCGCAGGGAGAAACTAGTTTATGCTTACAATTTTTAGGAATAACTATTTTACCTTGAGCAACTAATTCTAATAAACTATTAATCGATATTTTTTCCTGTTTAGCAATTTTACGCACAAGCTGTGTCGGCTTTTCTGATTGCGCGGTTTCAATTAAAGTATTCATCTATTTAACAATCCTCTTTATTTTTTCCACCATTTTACACGGGGCATCTGAATTAATAAGCAATCTGCAAAAAGCAAATCTCTGCGCCCCAGCCATTTTTAAAACAGAAATATTAAGCAAGTTAATCCCGCCAATAACAAAAAACGGCTTAGAAATTTTTTCCTTAATCAAAAAAATAATCTTTTCACCTAATACGTTAGTATCCGGTTTTAACGGAGTCTGAAAAATCGGGCCAATAGAAATATAATCAACGCCGTCTTTTTGCGCTGCAATTGCCTGCTCAAGACAATGGCAGGATTTGCCGATTATTTTATCACCCAGCATTTCCCTTGCAAAACAAACTGGAATATCGTCCTGCCCTAAGTGTACGCCGTCAGCATCAACAATTTTAGCAATATCCACACGATCATTAATTATAAATTTTACGTTTGTGCCGGAAATCACCTCTTTTAACTTAAAAGCCAATTCCAAAAAATTAGCGGCTTTCTTTGATTTAACCCGCAATTGAATTATATCTACACCGCATCTTGATAATTGTAATGCAATGCTAATAACTTTTTTGTCAGTTCCAAGAATATCGCGGTCAATAAGGCTATAAATTAATAAGTTTTCCAATGGCTTGTTTTTCTAAAGTATAAAATTTATAACGCAATTCTTTAAAGCAAACAGCTTTTTCTAAATCAAAAAGCTTAAAAAATTCTTCTAAAACCCTAATAGACTCTTTTACTCTTTGACTGTTTGCCAAAAATATATCTAAGATACCATCCCGTTTTAATTCCGAATTAATTGATTTTTTACCAACATCAGTTTTTACCTGTCTGGAGCTAATTAACTCACACAAATCAAACACACAATAATTTTGTAAAACTTCAGTTAACTGGTGTCTGATATTTTTAACCTCTGCAGTTAATTGCCGATTATCCGCGCTAAACCTCAAGATATCTTCTAAAACTCTTAATCCCTCTTTTAAACGATTAATATTCGCGTCAATTACCCGCAAAACATTTTTATTTTTAACTATTTTTTTTGACAATTTTTTTAACCAAATTAGTGGTTGAATAACCTTTAACAAAATCTATTTGCGCAACTCTGCCTCCACAAGCCTTTACATAATCACTGCCCACAATCTCTTCAGCTTTCCAATCCGCTCCTTTTACTAAAACATCAGGTTCGAGCTTCATAATAATATCAAGCGGAGTTGATGCGTTAAAAATAACTACATAATCTACACTTTGCAGCGCAGCAACTAAATATGCCCTTGCGTCTTGATTATTTATTGGGCGGCCGCTGCCTTTTATCTTTGTAACTGACAGATCACTATTTAAACCAACTAATAATATATCTCCATTTTTCTTTGCCTGCTCAAGGTAATCAACATGCCCATAATGCAATAAATCAAAACAACCATTAGTAAAAACAATTTTTTTATTTTTTTGCTTTAAATTCAAAACTATTTTTATCAAACAATTAAGGCTTTTTATCTTATCTTTAATCATCAGTTAATGCCTGTTCAACTAATTCACAAATAATATGCGCAACAGTAATATGCATTTCCTGAATTCTGGGAGTATTTGCTGAAGGCACAATTAGGCAGATATCACTTAACTGCTTTAAATTAACACCTTTTTCTCCGGTAAGAGTTATACAGGTTAGCCCCAAAGCACGCGCTTGTTTTAACCCGGCAATTACATTTTCAGCTTTGCCGCTTGTGGAAATGCCAATAGCAATATCTCCTTTTACTGCTAAGGCCTCAATTTGGCGGGAAAAAATTCTTGTAAAACTGTAGTCATTAGACACCGCGGTAATAATTGAAGTATCTGTTGTTAAAGCTATTGCGGGCAGCGCGCGCCGTTCTCTTTTAAATCTGGACATAAACTCCGCGGCAATATGCTGGCTGTCAGCGGCACTTCCGCCATTACCAAAAATTAATAATTTTCCGCGCTTTGTGTAAACATTAATAACTTCCTTTACAATAAGTTCTATCTCACAAACGCATTCATCCTTAAGCGCCTTATACGAACACAAACATTCTTCTAAAAAATGATTAATTTTTTGTTTCATTATCTTAAAAAAGGAATCTCCGAACTTTCTTGTTTTTCTTTTACAGTTTTTTGCGCGATTTTTACTACATGAACATTTACCATAATCGGCTTTTCAATGCCGGTAAGCAATTCCTGTACCTGTCCCCTAATTATATTCTGTACCTTTTCTGTAATACTCGGGATATTAGATGTAGCCCAAAGAATAATCTTACTTTCAATCTCTATGCCCTTACGTGTGACAAAAACACTGGAACGCAATTCTTTTACTTCAGGCAAATGCTGGGTCAATTTCCTGATAAAATCTTCAATCGCGCTTAATGAAATTATTACCTGACCGCTGCTGCTAACATAGCCTATAGTTTTTTCTTTTTGAAAGCTTCTAAAAGAAACACTAATAATATAAAAATTAATTAAAATTAAACACACCCCGCTTCCGCCTAAAATCAAAGCAAAATTCGGCACATCCAGAATATACGCGTAAACCATGGACAAATCAATCCTGCCGACAAAATGCAAAGCAAAAGCAATCAAACATACACCAATTAAAGAAAATATAACTGTGTAGAAAAAAATAATTAATTTACTAAAATTTCGCATCCTTGCCTCCTTTTTTCGCCCCTGTTTTTTCTGAATGAATATTTGCCACATTAATGCCTACCTCAGACACTGACAAACCTGCCATTTCTTCAATAGCACTGCGCACACTTTCCTGCACCATAGCTGCCACGTCAGGAATATTCACCCCATACGCTACACTAATCGTCAGCTTTACCTTTACTTCGTTATCTGTAATCTCAAGCCTTATGCCTCTGCTTCTATATCCCTTATTAAACACATCTAAAAGCATAGCCATAGGATTACTTTTTATCCCAATAACACCCTTAACATCTAATGCAGCATTTTTAGCAATCGCAGCAATTACCTGATTATTAATTTTTAATGTGCCTAAATCTGTTTTTTTTGCTTTATTAGCCATAAGCTCCCCCCCCCTTAAAATTTTTCAGATAGAACAGTTTCTACGAAATCAGTATAATACTTGCCTTTTAAAAACTGAGGATGGCTAAAAACAAACTTATGGAAAGGAATGGTTGTCTTTACAGGGCTAAT
The DNA here is from genome assembly GCA_003645745.1 of Candidatus Omnitrophota bacterium. Lineage (GTDB taxonomy): Bacteria > Omnitrophota > Gorgyraeia > B26-G9 > B26-G9 > B26-G9. Next base: position 9,172 of record QNCH01000004.1, on the reverse strand, counting down.
CACAAATTCATTTAAAGCCCGTTGCATTATTTTTATTGCTTCCTTTCTGTCTTTACCATGCACAATAAGCTTCGCAATCATAGAATCATAATATCGCGGAACAGTATAGCCGCTATAAACATGAGAATCAACCCGAACGCCCCTTCCTCCTGGAAAATGTAAATCCTCAATCTTTCCAGGACAAGGCACAAAATTATTTTCAGGATCTTCAGCATTTATCCTGCACTCTATTGCGGATCCCTGCATTTTTACTTCATCCTGAGAAAAGCTGATTCGCTGACCAAAAGCTATCTTGATTTGCTCTTTAATTAAGTCAATGCCTGTAACCATTTCTGTAACCGGATGTTCGACTTGAATTCTGGTATTCATTTCCATAAAATAAAAACTACCGTCAGTATCTAACAAAAATTCTATTGTACCAGCATTAACATAATTTGCGGCTTTTGCAGCTTTAACCGCAGTTCCAGTTATTCTGAGGCGCAATTTCGCGTCTATTGCAGGAGAAGGTGTTTCTTCAATTAATTTTTGATGCCTTCTTTGGATTGTACAATCCCTTTCCCCTAAATGCAGCACATTATTATGTTTATCCGCTAAAATCTGCACTTCTATATGCCTTGGCTTGTTGATATACTTCTCTAAATATACATTTGGATCTCCAAAATTAGCCTCTGCTTCCACGCGCGCAGTAATAATTGAACTCAAAAGGCGCACATCATTATGAGCAACGCGCATACCTTTGCCTCCTCCGCCACTGGATGCTTTGATAATTACCGGATATTTTATCTGCTTAGCAATACTTAAAGCTTGTTTATCTTCACAAACTATAGCTTCTGAGCCTGGGATAACAGGAATGCCGGCTTTACGCATTGTTTCTTTTGCTGCCATTTTATTACCAAGCAAACGAATATTTTCAGGGGCAGGTCCAATAAATGCTATTTGGCAGGACGCGCAAATTTCCGCAAAATGAGCATTTTCAGCCAAAAAACCATACCCAGGATGAATAGCTTCTACATCAGTGATTTCTGCAGCGCTCATTATTGCAGCTATATTGAGATAACTTTCAGACGCAAGATTAGAGCCTATACACACAGCTTCATCAGCAAATTTAACATGCAAACATTCAGCATCAGCTTTAGAATAAACTGCTACAGTCCTGATACCCATCTCCTGGCAAGCACGAATAATTCGCAAGGCTATTTCCCCGCGATTTGCAATTAAAATTTTAGAAAACATAATTTTATATTCAAATCTTCTCTATCTTAAATACAACCTGTCCAAATTCTAAAGGATCACCATTTTCAACTAAGATCTCTTTCACTTTGCCTTCCACCTCTGACTTAATTTCATTCATCAGCTTCATTGCTTCAACAATACAAATAACCTGGCCGATTTCCAATTGTGAACCTTTTTTAACAAACGGCTCAGAATCAGGGGATGGGGCACGATAAAAAGTACCAACCATAGGAGATCTAATTTCAATAATATTTTCTTTTTTTAGTTCTGAATCAACTACATGCTCATTCTTATCCCTAATGCCCACAGTATCCGCTTCAGACATAGCACGCTTATGCTTAAAATTTTCAGGGTAGCTTAACACATCATTGCTTCTTTTAAGCTTAATTTTAACATCCTGATGCTCTATCTCCAATTCAGCAAGCTGATTGTTAACCATTAAAGAAACCACTTGTTTTAATTCCTTTAAATTCATTTTTCGCTCCTTAATTTATACTCTCCTCATTTATGGCCGAGTAGAGGATAGCACCCGTTCCACATATTCACCTGTACGTGTATCAATTTTAATTGAATCATTCTCATTCACAAACAAAGGAACCTGGATTATTGCCCCTGTTTCAAGAGTTGCCGGCTTAAATGAACCTTTAGCAGTATCACCTTTTATCCCCGGTTCAGTATGAGCAATTTTTAATTCTATAAACGAGGGGAATCTTATCTCAATAATTTGTTCTTTATAACTAATCATTAAAACTTCCATATTATCTTTTAAGAATCCAACAACATCCTCTAATTTTTCTTTTTCTATTACTATCTCTTCAAAAGTTTCCAGATCCATAAAATAATAGAGACTGCCTGCCTGATAAAGATATTGAATTTTTTTATCTTCAATAAAAGCATCCTGAAACTTTTCATCAGGACGAAAAGTTTTATCAATAATTTTTTTTGTACGCATATTTTTTAATTTTGTGCGCACAAACGCACCGCCTTTACCAGGTTTTACATGCTGATACTCAACGATTGTATATAAACCGCCATCTAAATCTATTGCTAATCCAGCTTTAAATTGATTTGGAGTAATCATAATTATAAAATTTCACACCCTTTTTCAGTTACTCTAACCATATCCTCAATTCTAATTCCACCCCAGTCAGGTAAATAAAAACCAGGCTCAATTGTAAAAACCATATCTTTTCTTAAACGCAAAGGATTATTTTTACAAATGCCTGGAGCTTCATGCACTGCCAATCCTACTCCATGACCTAATGCATGCCCAAAATACTTATTCAACCCTTGCTGCTCATAAATCTGTCTGGCAGCCATAGCAACTTTTTCTATTTTTACTAAAGGCTTAACCATTTTTATTGCCTTATCCTGCGCTGCGGCAACAAGTTTATAATATTTCTTATATCGCATAATTTTACCTAAAAAAAACGTCCTTGTCAAGTCAGAGCAATACCCCTTAAACACACATCCTGTATCTATAATTATGGGTTCATTTTTACAGATTAGTTTTTCTGTAGCCTTAGCATGCGGCATTGCTGAATTTTTTCCTGAAGCAACAATAATTTCAAAAGCCGGCCCCTGAGCGCCATATTCCTTTTGTAAACTGTCTAATTTATGTTTTAAAAAAATCTCTGAGACTCCTGGTTTAATAAAAGGCTCTAAACTGCGCAGAGATTTTTTTGTAATATTAACTGCTGTGCGGATCAGCTCTAATTCTTCTGTACTCTTTATCTGCCTCTGCGCTTCAATTATCCCATTCTGGCCAATCAATTTTGACTGCCTGCCAACACATTCTTTTAATTTGCCATATTCAAAAACACTTAAATATTTTTCTTCAAAACAAACTGCTTTTAAATGTATCTTAAATGCAAGTTCCTTGATTAATTTAAAAACAGAACCTTGCGCGATTTCAATACTAAATAAATCTTTCACCTGTTTTTCTGCTTGTAGTTTATACCTGAAATCACCAATAAAAATATTTTCTTTTAAAGTAAGCAAAAGCCGGCAATCATCTCCGGTAAAACCGCTTAAATAACGCACATTACTTAAAGACGTGATCAAAAAAGCGTCAAATTTATTTTTCTTTAAAAAATTTCTAACTTTTAAAAGTCTTTGTTTATACATAATTATTACCTACAAAATATAAAAGTCAGTAGCCAGAATTCAGAATAGAAGACAAATACCGTTTCTAACCTGAAAAATATACCGGCAGGCCTGAATTCTAATTCTTCTCATATTATATTGCTTGTTCAAGATAATTCAAGATATGTTTTTGCTCTAGAGCGCGCTTACGTATTATACGCTTATTATTAAATGTGTTCTCCACTGTATCTGAGCAATGATCAGGTATGCCTTTAAATACCCATTTAGCCTGCTCAGGCACAATAACTGAAAATGGTTTCGCAACTTCAAGCAACTTTTAATCAGACATTTTTTTAGAAGTATAACGTATTAACTTTTTTTTGTATGATTTAGCGCGTCCGAATTTTTCACGTGAATCATAATCAACAATAATTATCTTTCTTCCCACAACCCTAAAAATTAAACGGCTGGCATGTTTGCTTTGTTTTCTGCTTGCGTTCAATCCCTTAAGCTCACGTTTATAATTATACTCAGGGGCACGAGGATCATTTATGTACATTAACAAATCTTTATATACAGTTCCTTGTAAATTCCCATTCTTCTCCTTCAACTTAGGTAAAATCATAATTTAATAATTTTCGATTCTCTCAGATAATGTATCCTGAAAATCAAATAAGCCATTAATTAAATCACGCATATTGTTTTGAAAAACTTGCTCAAATGTGTCAATTTTTTGTAAAATCGCGCTGATTGTCTGCGGATCATTTTCGCCTAAATTTAAATTAATCGCAATTACCCTGTCAAATTTTTTTAAAGTGGTTTCTACAGAAACCTGATCTAACCATTCAATAATATCTGAATCTTCCAAATATTTTTTTACCTGCGTTTCTGTTAATGCCGCAATCTTTTAGCGGGAATCTATATCCAGCAACCTGCAGGCATATACTCAAACGTATTACGTTTGAGTATAAGTTTATCCCGTATTTTTTTATGAGGCAGCAAGCTGTGAAAAAATGCATGCGTACAAATTAAATAGAATACTCTATGCTTTGAGTCAAACCAACTGGGCAATCCAATTTTGGTAATGCATGGTCAGACAAACGCTTTAAAATAGACTTTACTATTTCTTGCGCGATTCTTCCTGCATGCATACCTAAGTCTTCAACTTCAACAATCTTAGCTAAAACTCTTATCGCTTCAAGATCAATCTCTTTTTTGCCGGTAAGCTCATCAATCATTGATAATGTCTGTTGTGCAAACATCATAAATGGAATACGGTCTTCTCTATGAGCATCAAGGTAATAATTTAAGATTTGAAAGCTTTCCCATTCTTTTTTTTTCCATTGTGTGCCAAAATTTTCAAGTTCTTGATACGTAGGTTTCTTTTTAGGGTCAGTGGCAATTATAGTTACTGTATTCCATAAGCCTGAATCAATGGCCTCTTTTACTTGATTCCAAATGTGTAAATCTAATGTTTTCTGCATTAACTGATCATTACTCAAATTATAAAGCAAAGGCGCATTATTAGCATCAAGAAAATGAGCCTTAATTTCATCACGCAAAGGAGATTCACCGTTCTCAGAAGCAGAAACATCAATCCACTTGCCTTCTCTATTTTTTACCAACATAGGCTCTGATTGAAAATTTATCATTTTAAGAAATTCTTTAAAAATAGGAACAACTTCAGCTTCAACTAATCTTTTAATTGCAGCCTCTGTTTTTGTTAAATCTGTACCTGTCTCTTCTTTTTGTTCGAACAATTTCTTTAACTTCTTGCAAAGCTCAGGATACTCTTGCTCCAGAAACCAGAGCGAAATACGCATCCAAAACCTTAAATTAAAACGTTTTGCGCCAACAATGGATTCTAAATTTTGTGCACTATTATTGCGCCTGGCGCCTGCGAGTCCAGAAAAACAACAAGCAACTGTCTGATCATCAAATAGCTCCTGAATTTCATCCGCTACAGGCAAAGTCTGAATATCTGTAGTAACCGGAAAAGAAAAAATAAACTTTAACCTGTTTTCTTCCACATTTTTCTTAACATCCCATTTTCCCCCGGTAATTTGCGCAATATTTTCAAGCAAAGAAACATTGAATTGTACTCGTTTATCTCCAAGTTCATCTTGATTAATTGAAAAACACACATCCAGCATTCTGCCATGTTGCGCGGAAATTGTTAAATCCAGCCAAATATTAATATTTTCTATGCCTGCTTTAATAAAACCCAAAACAAATTCCTCGACAACTACTGATAAATCTTTTTTATAAGTAGAAAGTTTCCCCTCAACATTCTCTAGCGCGTCTGAACTAGTTACCTCAATATTTACCCCTTGTTGATCTTCTCTAACCTTAATCAGATCAACTGTTCTTTCTACACTTTGCTCAATCTTAAACATTTCTGTAGAACGGTATGAGCCCACCAGAATATCAACTAATAAACGCATTGCCTTCTCTATATTCTGATCAAGCTCTTGCCATTCATTTTGATTTAAAAGTACTTTAAAAGTATCTCTAAACCCAGCGCATTTTATTAAAAATTCAGGGCCATATTCTTTAATTGTATCCAGCATTCCTGGCAAGCCATTTGCCGCGTTTAAATATTCTTTTGACTTTGATTCAAGTTGTATCAAATTAGTTTTAAAATCAGCAATTATCTTGCACTTATCCTCTGATTTAACCTCAATTTCAGCTAACCTATTTTCAATCTTGTTAAGCTCTTCTTTAAAATCTTTAATAATTAAATGCACCCTTGCATTTGTCTCTGCTTGAGGAAAAGTAATCTTAAATACAACCCTGTGATTTACTTCATCCTTTGCCGCACTAATCTCGCCGCCAACAGCGCCCAGAGTATTTCTAAATCGATAAAAAACTAATGTTGGGATAGTAAAGCCAGCTTTATCTGATTTAAAAGGAACAAATAAGCTATATGTATCCAAATCCAGCCAATTTCCTTGTTCTAAGCTCACTGTAATCACAATCTGCCCCATATGTTCTTGTAAATTAAAAGCAATTTTTTTCGCGCCTCCTGCTCTTGCGCAGGAAAAGATTTCTTCAATTAATTCAGGAAAATCATCATTAATATTTGCCATTAACTCTGTTTGGCTATAACTATATGTAAAATCTACAATTATCTTGGGGTAATCAGTTTTAAATTTTTTAATACAATTTTCTAATAACTTTTTTAGATCTTTATTCTTCAGATTTATCTTCTCAGCCATAAGCGCCTTGTCAAGAAATTTCTCTACTTCAGCAAGATTTTCATAATTTCCCCCTACTATCCCTAAGCATTGTATTATTTTTTGTATATATTTTAAAATCATTAATTCTTTATCCCCTAAGTTTATCTGGCCAGCTTTGCGAGCTTTATTTATATCTTCTGCTATCGCAGCTAAATCTCTATTTTGTTGTTCACCTGCCTTTTCATAATCAAAAGTAAGTAATAAATCTTTTAATTGTTTTGCTACTTCATTTTTCAATATATTTATCTTTGCCCCTAATATCTTTATTTCTTCTCTACACTCTTTTAACACCATAGCCATCATTTGATCAATATTCAGCAAAGAATGATCTTCGTTGTCTATACGTTTAAGAATACTTTCTATCTTTTCTAATTGCTCTTGCACATTATTACTCCCAAGATTAACTTCTTTTATCTGTATTCTATATTTTTCATAATTCGCATCTAATATCTTTTGCATACCAGACTTAACCTGCCTAACAAATCCCATGGTAACAAGTCTAGGACGTATGTTATGTACATGCCCTTCAAGAACACAAGCTTTGTCTTTTAAAAACCTATCAATTTTTGCTACTGCTAACTTCACCTCTTGAGAAACTTCTGGTAAATGTGCGATATATTTTAAAATAGCCTCAGATGAATCCCCTTTACCTAATTTTAAATCCTTAACAAATTTCAACAACAGCAGATTATCATCCATGCCATTTAAAAAATTTGCAATGTCTAAGAATTCATCATTAACAGCAGCTCTTTTCTCTTCATCTCTCTCCAACTTTAAGCGAAATAAGCACGCTAACGGTTCAATCCTTTGCGGATCATCTTCCTTTAACAATCTAATATATTCATCTTTCAAAAAATCAATATCATTAACACACATTTTAGAAAAAATTTGTTCTAAACTGGGAGCAGACAATTTAAGCTCCGGAGAAAGGCAGTTTTCTCTGCTTATGCTTAGAGAAACTGAATTTGCAGGCATTGCGCACAAAAAACAGCAAATCACAAATAAACTAAATATTTTTTTCACGCTTGTCTGCATTTATTTTTTTCACCTTCTATACACAATTTTATATATTTAAAACCATCTATTAAAGTATAGCATATATTTATATATCTAACAACTTAGATAGAAAAAAAATAAGTTGCAAAGCCGCAAAGTTACAATATAGCGCAACTTCTTTTTGTAATCATTTGGGATTAAATTTTACAAACCAATTGCGTTTGAGTATAAGTTTACGGTGTCCCCGCTTCATTCACCAATTACAAAATGCGAGGATGCACCAAGCAGAAAGGATAGATTTATTGAAAATAAATACCGTATTAGTGCCACGCACGCGCTAATACGGTATATTATAATAGGTTCTTTATTATTCGCTTTTATTCGCTTTTAACTTATTTAAATCATCATAAATTGCTTTTTCCTCAATGTCTTGATGATATCCTAAATAGCCGGAAACAATCATACCTTTAGCATCAACTATAAAAATTTGCGGTAATCTATCTATTTTAAAAATATTAGCAATCTTTTTATTGCCGTCAAAAAGAACAGGAAATGTGTAAGATTTTTCTTTAACAATATTGGCAATTAATTCCTTCCTGCCGCCGGCAATAGTAATTAACGCAACATTTTCATCATTTTTTAAGTCCCGAAATAAATCTTCCAGCATTGGAAGTTCTTTAATGCATGACGGGCACCACTCTGTCCAAAAACTAATTATCGCAATCTTATCCTTTAATACTATTGAGTCATAATCTTCGCCCCCCAAATACATTCCTGTAAAATCCGGACAAATTTGCCCAACCATTAAATGTTTCTTTTTCAGTTTCTCTATTTCTAAATCTTTTCTCTCTACTGGCAAAATATTTTCCGTTTGTATTTTAACATCTGTCTTAACCGCACTCTCTAGTTCATCTGAAACTGTCTCTACTTCAGCCGCAAAGCTGTTGTAGGCAGATGCAATAAAAACACAAACAACAAAAACTATCCATATTTTCTTACTCATCTATTTCCTCCTTAAATAAAATTATATATCCAACTCCAATCTATCAAAAGCAGACAAAACAGCAGGGAAAATCTTTTCTGCCCTTGCCTGCGCAACATTGCGTTCATTTTTATTTTGATAATTATGCGCATCAAAATGGGTTAAAACTAATTTTCTTACTTGCGATTCTTTCGCCAGATTAGCAGCATCTATTGGATTAAGATGCGGCCAGCCTTCTAATCCCTCATCTTGTTTTAAAGCGCATTCTGTAATCAATAAATCCGCCTGTTTGGCCAATTTAATAATATTATCGCATACCCCTGTATCTGTACAATAAACAATACTTTTGTTTTCTACCTGTATACGATATCCTATACACTTAGTTGAATGCATCAATTCCAAAGTCTTAACCTTTATGCCAGGCAGAAAAAATTTTTCTAAAGCAGGATAAATCTCGGCTTTAAAAGGAAGACTTGACAAAGGCATTGTAAAAGGCTGACGCAGGAAATTTTTTAGTTCAACTTCTGTGTTAACAGGAGTATAAATTTTTAATTCTTCAGCAAATCTAAATTTTTCTAAAACATGCAGCCCTACAATATGGTCAATATGCAAATGGCTTAAAAAAATATATGTAGGT
>QNCH01000003.1 GCA_003645745.1 Candidatus Omnitrophota bacterium | reverse complement strand
TATTGCCACAGCAGCCTACGGCACGCCAATGGCAGAAGAAGTGAAAACACTCAGTAGATTCAGAGACAAATATTTACTGACAAATTATTGTGGAAAAACATTTGTAAGATTGTATTATAAATACAGTCCGAAAATGGCAGATTATATCAGTCAGAAATTTGGCTTTAGAGCAATGGTAAGGATGATATTAAAACCGTTGATGAGTATAAAGTAAATTATAATGTAGGGGCGGATCCCTGTATCCGCCCGTGACAATAATTAAAAATTAGATATAATATTTTATGCCCTTGATTTGTAAATTACAACGTAGGGGTTTGATTTATCAAACCCGTGATAATTATAAACAGGGTACAGGTAACAGTGGTTCAGGGAACAAAAGTCAGAGTCGTTTTTGTTTTTTCCTGTACCCTGTGCCCTGCTCCCTGTGCCCTAATTATAATTTATATGAAAATTTTTTTTAAACATAAATTAGCTCTATCCGGAGCATTGATTATTTTACTAATGAATGTTTTGGCTATTTTCGCGCCGCTTTTAAGCTCAACGCATCCTGAGGATATTGATGTGGGAAGCTATCTTTTGCCGCCTTGTTTGGCTCATCCTTTAGGCACTGACCAATTAGGCAGAGATTTGTTCGCGCGCCTTGCTTATGGCGCAAGGATTTCTTTGATGGTGGGTTTTATTGCTGTTGGTATCTCAGTGTCAATCGGCCTTTTATTTGGCGCTTTATCCGGTTATTATGGCGGTGCGGTTGATTTGTTAATTATGCGTTTTGTAGATATAATGCTTTGTTTCCCCACATTTTTTTTGATTCTGGCAGTTGTAAGTATGCTGGAATCAAATATAGTAGTGATTATGGCAGTAATTGGGCTGACCAGCTGGATGGGAGTAGCACGGCTTGTGCGTGCTGAGATTTTGAGTTTAAAACAAAGAGATTTTGTGTCTGCAGCTAAGGCAAGCGGAGTTTCTGATTGTAAAATTATTTTGCGTCATTTGGTGCCTAATGCAATGGGGCCGGTATTTGTCAGCGCTACTTTAGGGATTGCAGCTGCAATTTTAACAGAATCGAGTTTGAGTTTTTTAGGCATAGGAATTCAGCCGCCAGTTCCAAGCTGGGGAAATATTCTTATGGATGCAAAGTCTTGTTTAGGGATTGCCTGGTGGATGACATTATTCCCGGGGATGTTAATTTTTATTACTGTATTAGGATATAATTTTTTAGGTGAGGGCTTAAGGGATTTGTTGCTGCGCAGAGAGCAGGAAGGGTAATCAGATAAATAATTTATCTAACACGCATTTAAAAAAGAATGGTAATCAGCCTTTACTAAAAGTTGAAGATTTAAAGGTTTGTTTATTTAAAACAGATAAATCTGTACCCATAGTTAATGGCCTTTCTTTTTCGATAAATAGTAACTCTGTGCTTGGCATTGTTGGAGAATCCGGATGCGGAAAAACAATGACTGGCTTATCTTTAACCAATCTTTTGCCTGATTCAAAACTTAAAATTGAGTCAGGTAAAATTATTTTTGCAGGGGAAGACATCGTAAGCTTAGATGAGGCACAGTTAAGGGCATTGCGCGGCAAAGAGATTGCTTATGTTTTTCAGGAACCTGCAACAGCCCTAAATCCTGTTTTAACTATAGGTGAACAGATTAGAGAAGTTGTTAAATTACATTGTAAGCATATTCCCAAAGATGCAATTAACGGGTTTATCATAGAGCATTTAGAGGATGTTGGAATACATCTTGCCAATGAAAAATTAAATGTGTATGCGCATCAATTATCTGGAGGGGAAAAACAGCGAATAATGCTTTGTATGGCAGTAATTGCGCGGCCTAAATTATTAATTGCTGATGAGCCTACAACAGCAGTTGATGTTACGATTCAGTCTCAGATAATTAAGCTTTTGCATAAATTAAAAAAAGAATATGGCTTATCAATTTTCTTAATTAGTCATAATTTGGCTGTGGTTGCTGATTTGTCTGATTATATAGGAGTAATGTATGCTGGCAGAATTGTAGAATTCGCAAAAGCGGGGATTGTGTTAGAAAAACCGCTGCATCCTTATACTCAGGGGCTTTTAAATTGTTTGCCTGAATTACAAACAGGCCGGGGATTTAAATCAATCAATGGCGAGGTGCCTAAGTTTGACAATTTGCCATCAGGTTGCAGCTTTTCTCCACGCTGCGTTAAAGCTCAAAAGAGGTGTTTTCTTAAGATGCCGCCAATGTTTAAAACTGCGTTGAATCAGGAGGTACGTTGTTGGCTATACTCAGGCTCGTAAATATAAGTAAGTCTTATGAAAATAAAGCACGTGTTTTTAGCGCAAAAGTACGCAAAGTTGAGGCTGTAAAATCTGTGTCTTTTTCTATAAAACAGGGCGAGACTTTAGGGTTAGTTGGAGAATCAGGCTGTGGTAAATCTACTTTATCTAAACTGATTGTTAAATTGCTTCAGCCTGATAGTGGAGATATTTTTTTTAAAAATATTAATATTACACAATTAAAAGAAAAAAAATTTCGTAGTTTGCGGAGAAAAATTCAGATAGTTTTTCAGGATCCTTATGCCAGCCTTTCTCCGCGTTTAAAAGTTAAAGAAATTATCGCGGAGCCTCTATCCGCGTTTAATTATGAGAAACAATATATTTTAAAAAGAATTCAGGAGATAATTACGCAGGTTGGTTTAAATTCAGGACATTTGGAAGCGTTTCCGCATCAGTTAAGCGGCGGACAGCGGCAGAGAGTAGGCATTGCCAGGGCATTAACATCGTTTCCTGAATTAGTTATTCTTGATGAACCTGTTTCTTCTCTGGATTTATCTACGCAGGCGCAAATTTTGAATTTATTAGTTTCTTTACAAAATATTTATAAATTGACATATCTTTTTATTTCGCATGATTTAAGTGTTGTGCGTTGTATGAGCGATAGAGTAGCAGTTATGTACCGCGGAACTATTGTTGAACAGGCAGAGGCCAGTCAAATTTATGAATGGCCAGTACATCCATATACTAAAAAATTGCTTTTAAGTAAATGTTGGCTCAGAACAGCTCAAAAATAACTTGATAAGGAAATTTTTTTTAAATAAACGATTTGTAATGGGGGATAGAATAGGTATTTTTTTTTAATATTGTTTGAGTATAACTTTGTTCTGAGGCTTGTGACTGTGTGTCTTGGAATTGAAAGTTCTATGCCTTTGTATAAGTGGATTCCCGCTAAAAGATTGCGGGAATGACAAGCGAGGCAGGAATTTAATTTGTAATGTGTGTTGTTTTTTAGTATTTTTAAGTTTTTAACATGGTGACGTTTTGGCATGGTAATTTAAATGAAGTATTCAGGCTAAAAGGGTTTCTTATCTAATGCAAAAAGTAATTTCTGAAATTATTGCGAATAATAATATACGGGAAAAGCAAATTCTTTCGCAGTATGCTTGCCAGAGTATTGCGGGCTTAAGATTTTCTGTGGATCAGGAAAAATTATCCAGACAGGGAAATATTAGGCAGGTGTTTTTTCAGGATACAGACAGGATTATCCATTCTTCGGCTTATTCAAGGTATATTGATAAAACTCAAGTGTTTTCTTTATTCAAAAATGACCATATTACGCATAGGGTTTTACATGTGCAGTTTGTTTCTAAAATTGCCAGGGTTATTGGCAGATCATTAAAATTAAATGAAGATTTAATTGAAGCAATTTCTCTGGGGCATGATTTAGGCCACGCGCCTTTTGGCCATGATGGAGAGGGGATCCTTAATGAAATTTGTAAAAAAGAAAAAATAGGATATTTTTGCCATAATGCCCAGAGTGTAAAAGTTTTGCAGGAAATAGAAAAACAGGGTAATGGCCTAAATTTGTCGCTGCAGGTTTTAGATGGAATTTTAGCGCATAATGGTGAAATAGTCGGCCAAGAATATATGCACTGTAAACATAAAAACTGGGATAAATTCCATCAGGAATATGAGAGTTGTTTTAAAATAAAAGATTATAGCTTAAAAATTGTGCCAATGACATTGGAAGCTTGTGTGGTCAGAATTGCTGATGTTTTAGCGTATCTTGGCCGGGATATTGAGGATGCAATTGTTGTGAAACTGCTGAACAGGGAACAAATACCTGAATCTGTGGTAAAAGTGATTGGCAATACTAATGATAAAATAATTAATACTTTAGTTATGGATTTAATTGTGAATAGTTATGCCAGAGGCTATCTTATGTTTAGCAAGGAAAAGTTTACTGCTTTAAAGGAATTAATGCGTTTTAACTATAAATATATTTATGATAATCCGCGGATAAAAACAGAACAATTAAAAATTAGCGGGATGTTTACTCAATTGTTTGACTGTTTTTTAGAAGATTTAAAAAATGAAAATAAAAATTCCGCGATCTATAAATATTTTCTTAAAAAACCGCACAAAGATTATAGCCGTAAAAATCCGCCGCAAAGAATAGTAGTTGATTTCTTATCAGGAATGACTGACAGCTTTTTTTTAAATATGTATAAAAAGCATTTTTTGCCGGAAAGTTATGGGTATGCCATTTCATAATTAAATGTAATCGGTGAGAAGCTGTGAAATAATACCCCCTTATTTTTTTTCGCGTTTTTTCTCCGACGAGACACAAAGTTGAACATGCGAAAAACGGTGATTATTTCACAGCTTCTCACCGATTACATTTAAATTGAGATTTCAATTGCTAAGTATGGTGTTATGGTCTGTTGAGGTATTAACAACGATTCTGTTGAAAATGAGTTAAATCGCACTATTGGTTTAGCTTCAGGTAAATTGATTTTTGTCTGATACATTCCGCTAAAGTCATCTATTTGTATTATTTCACCCAATCTTACGTTGTGGTTTCCCTCCTGTATTACTGTTCTAAATAAACTGCCTCCTACAGATAAGAGCAGCTTGTTTTCAAAACCATAAGGCTGATTGTTTTGAAATATTAAGGTTCCCGAAGCTGGCAATATACTTTCAGATTCAACTTTTTTATTGTAAATTGGTTCTATTTTTCCGCTATGTATGGTTAATATTTTGTAAATTTCATTTAACACCGTTTCTTTATTGTTTTTTTGAGGTGTAGCGTGCTTCTGGTTTTCAAGCTGTACAAACAGTTGTGCTAATTTTTGTTTTGCGGCGAGTAATTTTTGAGTTGGAGCGTTTAATTCAGTTTGTAATGCAGACAATTCATCTTTTTGTTCTATAGAGATTTTGTCTAGTTTCATTTTTTGTCTTTTTGCTGCAGTGGCTGTAATCATTTCTATTTTTAACTCATCATCTATTTCTTGTCGTTGAGCATTTAGCCTTTGTTCTAAGTCTGCGTTTTTTCGGCGGTTAGTTTTTTTATCATCAACCATTTGCAAATAGTTTTCTACTTCCCATTCAGCTTTTTCATCTGCTGATTGCTTGCGATAACCTGTGTCAAAAGATTCCCCAAAGCTTGCTTCTTGTAAACTTAGGCGCGGCGAGAGGTGTTTTTGTTCTGCGGACACTTTGCTCAACATATCTAGGGCATTTAAAGATAGAGGTATATTTAATGTAGAAAAACTCCAGATAGCGATTAAGCAGATTGAATTTAAAAATAATTTCTTATACATTTTATTGTCTCCTTTTTTAATAAATATAACTTATTCCTATAATATAAACACATAAAAAGTATACCTGATATTTTATATTTGCGCAAGTGGCAAAAATGAAAATAAAGTAATTGGTGCCTGAAGCGGGGACATCATAAATTTATTCTTTGAACATAATTGAATTTTTCAAAGTAGATTCCCGCTAAAAGATTGCGGGAATGACAAGAAATGGAGAGATGATAAACGACAGCATGGATCGCCCTATACTATCATTCCCTGCATAGCAGGACAGATGCCCGCAATGCTTTTAGGGGGAATTTATTACTAAAAATTGAATTATGTTAAAATGATAAGTTTATGATGTCTCCGCTTTAGTCACCGGTTACAGCCCTGCGGGTAAATATTTTATATAAAACATAAAATATTTAGATTAGAAGCTTATTTGTTTTTTATTCTGATTTCTAACTTCTGACTTCTGGATTCTTTTTGAAACAAGAACAAGACGAATGAAAGGGTAAAAAATCGAAAAGTAACCCACAGATTCTGTAAAAGAGCAATATTTTGATGTTTTGGCATAGGTTTTGCTTAACTTAAAATGTATTGATTTTTAGCCTGTATATTTCATAGCCCAAAAAATTGGGTTATGAAATGGCATAACCCTGATATCAGAGATAAATTAAGACGCAATTTATCTCATCAGCCCTACGGGTGAATATTTCGTAACTAATATAAAATATTCAGGTTAGGTATGTTTGGTCATTTTAAAGAAAGGTAGAAGGTGTGATGGAAAAATCTATATTAAAAGAGGAAAAATTTGAAGTAAATTTTTTGTCACAAAGGTTGAATGAATTGTTTGTTAAGGAAAATATTGCCGGATTAATTGTAAAACATTCTCATGATTTAGCGAAAAAGGAATTAAAGAAGAGGCAGCGCAGATGAATCGTGCGATTGAAATTTCAGCTCAGGGTATGCAGGCATTAGCGTTAAGGCAGGAGGTAATTTCAAATAATCTGGCTAACGCGGATACCGCGGGTTTTAAAAGTGATATTTTGTGTTTTAAAGCTTTTCCCAGCGTGTTTAGTAAAGTAATTGGAGAGACTAAGGCTGGAGTTTCCATTGATAGTGTCGCGTCCAGATTTAAGCAGGGAGCGTTAATAAATACAGGAGATAAGTTTGACCTTGCTTTAGAGGGGGCCGGTTTTTTTGCAGTACAGACTCCTGATGGGACAAAATATACTCGCAGTGGAGATTTTGTGCTTGATGATAATGGCAGGTTGTGTAGTCAGCAGGGATTTGCCGTGTTAGGTGAAGGCGGGGCAATTAATATTTTAGGCCAGGATGTGGAAATAAATTCTATAGGAGAGATAATTGTTGACGGAGCGTTAGTAAATAAAGTAAAGGTAGTTGATTTTGCTAATCCGAACGCTTTAAAAAAATATGGGAATTGTTTATTTGAGCCTGTAGATGAAAATGTCAGCGTTCAGCCTGCTTCAGCTGATACAAAGGTAGTATCTGGTTTTGTTGAGTCTTCAGGAGTGAATATGATGCAGGAAATGGTGCAGATGCTGGAAACCTTAAGAACTTATCAGACTCTTTCCAGAGTGGTTCTGGCACAAGATGAAGTTCAAAATAAAACAGTAAATCAAGTAGGTAAGGCAAGGTAATATACTCAAACGTAATAGGTTTGCAATTTTATGACGTTCCCCTGCACTGCATCTTGAAACGTTCTTCATTCGCCAAACCTCAACGCAGCGAGCTGCGCCTGCGGTTTGTCTCAATCAGAACGTTCCAATCTACAGCACAGGGAAACGCTTAAATTTTACAAACTTATTACGTTTGAGTATAAACAGGGAGATTAATTATGATTAGAGGTTTATGGTCAGCTGCTTCAGGAATGCAGGCACAGCAAATGAATATTGATGTTGTGGCAAATAACCTGGCAAATGTAAATACTACAGGGTTTAAGAAGTCAAGGGTGAATTTTCAGGATTTACTTTATAGCACAATTAAAGCTGCAGGCACGGAAGTGGCAACTGGTTTGCAAATACCTACAGGCATTCAGGTGGGCAATGGATCACGCACAGTAGCTACACAAAAAATATTCTCACAAGGTGATTATATGCAAACAGAAAATCCCCTGGATTTAATTATTGAAGGCGATGGTTTTTTTCAGGTGTTAAAACCTGACGGCGCTGTTGCTTATTCCAGGGATGGAGCGTTTAAAGTTGATTCTGAGGGTAAAGTAGTTAATTCTGATGGGTTTGTTTTGCAGCCTGAAATTGTTCTGCCCAGCGATGCTACAGATTTGAATGTGGGTATTGACGGCACAGTAACTGTACTTTTAGCAGGAGACTCTACAGCGCAAAATCTTGGTTCTATAGAGCTGGTAAAATTTATCAATCCTGCTGGGCTAAAAAGTATTGGCAAAAATTTGTATGAAGTTACCGGCGCTTCAGGCGACCCTGTTTCCGGTATGCCTGGAGAAGATGGCTTAGGCACAATAGCAACAGGTTTTTTGGAAATGTCTAATGTGAAAGTTGTAGAGGAAATGGTAAATATGATTGTGGCGCAAAGGGCTTATGAGATAAATGCTAAAGCTATTCAGGCTACAGATGATATGCTTCAGCAGGCAAATAGAATTAAAAGGTAAATAAGTAAAATGAGACGATATTTTTTTATAACAGCTTTGTTTGCGGGGGTTCAATTAGTTGCTGCTGGTTTTGTTTTTGCCTTGGATTTGCCTGTTTTCAGTTTATTGGAGCAGGCGCAGGTTAGTGGGGTAAAAATTTTAGTTGAAGATGTAGCGCGAATAAACGGTATGGATAATCCTCAGCAGCTGCGCAATGTTATGGGTGTTGAAATTGGCAAAGCTGCAATGCCGGGCAGGCAAAGAGAAATAAATTTAGATTATCTTAAAATTAAATTAAGGGAAAATGGCATTAATCCTGAAGCTTATGTTTTTAAAGGTTCACAAAGAGTGGTTGTGAATACTAGCTATAAACTGATTTCCGGCAGAGAAATTTTTGCAGAAGCTAAGCAATATGTGCTTAAAGTTATGCCGTGGGCAGAGGCAGATGTGGTAATTGAAGCGGGCAGGATGCCTAAAGATGTGTTTGTCGCGGATACAGAGACTTCTATTGAGATTTATGCGCGTCCTGGCATAAAATTTCAGGGTAGGATGCTGCTTAACGCGAAAATACGCCAGAATTTAATAGTTTGCGCAAAAGTGCCTGTGTGTTTGAATTTAAAAAGGTTTGGGGATGTTTTAGTGTCTCAACGCAGGTTTGAAAAAGGGGAATTAATTGCGCAGGATGCTGTTTATGTGCGCAGGGATGAGATTAGTAACCAGAGAAGTAATGTTTTAAGCCGAGTACAAGATGTTGTAGGCAAACAGGCAAGAAGGTTGATCAGGCCTGAGCAGATTATCTGCGCGAATATGGTGCAAAAACAGTGGTTAGTTAAGAGGAATTATCCAGTAACAATTTTAATTGAAACTCAGGCAATGAAGGTTACTGCTAAAGGCTGTGTGTGTGAAAATGGAGCTAAGGGAGAAATGGTCAGAGTAAAAAATATTGTTTCTAAAAAGGACGTTTATGCTCAAGTGATTAGTAGTTCTTTGGTGCGTGTGCCTATGGGGAGAGAATAATGGGGATAAAAGTAACCCTGGCAATGTTGTTAATGTTTTGCTTTATAAATCAGGATTCTGTTTATGCGGTTTCTTTGTGGCAGGCAGAAAACGCTCAGAGCGCTTCTTTTTTTGTGGATCATAAAGCAAGGCAGATTGATGATATTATTACTGTGCTGATTAGTGAAAATTCCAGTGCAAGCAGGACAGCAAGCACTAAAACAGGGCGTTCTTCACAAGTTGAAGACAAAATTGAACAATGGTTTACAGTTAATGGGCTGCGTAATGTTTTTAAAGGTTTGCTGGGCAAAGGTACTGATGTGCAGTCAGATCCGGCAAATTCAAGTATTTTACCGCAAATAAAACTAAGCGCAAAAAAGGATTTTCAGGGATCAGGTACAACTTCACGCAATGATAAGTTTAAAGCCAGAATTACATGCAAAGTTGTCGATGTTTTGCCCAATAATAATTTAGTAATTGAAGGCAAACAAAATGTTTCAGTTAATGCTGAGGAGCAGATTATTGTTTTAAATGGCGTTGTGCGTTCTGAGGATGTTAGCGCTGGAAATATCGTTTACTCATATAATGTGGCAGATGCAAAAATTTCCTATCTTGGCAAAGGGCCTATAGGAGATAAACAGAAAAGAGGGTTCTTGGAATGGTTTGGAGACACAATATGGCCGTTTTAAAACAAACACAGAAATATATTATTTTTTTTCTGATAAATTTAGTTTTTTGTTTAAATATAACTATGCCCGCGCAAGCTGCGGTAAGGCTTAAAGATATCGCGCATATTCAGGGGGTCAGGGGAAATCAGTTAATTGGTTATGGCTTAATTGTGGGATTAAATGGCACTGGAGATGGCAATTCTGCAGGTTTTACTTTTCAATCTATTGTAAGTATGTTGGAAAAATTAGGCATAACAGTTTCTAAAAATGATATTTCAGTTAAAAATGTGGCTGCAGTGATTGTTACTGCTGAATTGCCTCCTTTTGTCAGAACAGGAAGCAGAATTGACTGCACAGTTTCTTCTCTTGGCAATTGTACAGATTTGCAGGGCGGAACATTACTGATGACACCGCTTTCCGGGGCAGACAAAAAAGTATATGCAGTGGCTCAGGGGCCTGTTTCTATCGGCGGGTTTAACGCAGGAGGAAAGGGTAAGGCAAGTGTGCAGAAAAATCATCCTACCGTGGGCAGGATACCGCAGGGGGCATTAATTGAAAGAGAAGTGCCAATGAATTTTGTGCGCAACAATACTCTGGAAGTTACTTTAAAAAGCGCTGATTTTACTACTTGCAGCAGGCTTGTGGACGCAGTGAACCAGGAGTTCGACGGGCATATTGCTTTAGCCAATGACGGGGGTTCTTTATCTGTGCAAATACCGCAGGATTATCTAGAAAATGTAATCAGCCTGATTGCTAGATTGGAAAAAATAGAGGTTGTTCCGGATATGGTTGCTAAAGTAGTAATTAATGAAAGAACTGGCACTATTGTTGCGGGAGAGAATGTTAGGATTTCTACTATAGTAGTAGCACATGGAAATTTGAATATTGAAATTAAGCCAGCGTCTTCGGTATCGCAGGCAAAGCCGTTTGCTCAAGGAGGCGTTACCGTGATTACAGAACAGGCGCAGGCAGAAGTGAGCGAAGATAAAGCTCCTTTAGTGCTGATGAGTGAAGGAATAAATATTGGCGAAGTAGCTAATGCTTTAAATGAATTAGGAGTTACTCCGCGTGATATGATTGCGATTTTTCAGGCAATTAAGCAGGCAGGGGCATTGCAAGCTGACTTGGTGATTATTTAACTTGATATAGTAGGAATTTTCTTTTTAAGTTATTTAATTTTAGATGGTTGCAAAAAAGAAGCTGAGTTAGATTGAATTTTGCTTAAGTGGATTCCCGCTAAAAAATTGCGGGAATGACAAAAATGGGAATGCTAACAAAGCTAATATGATTGATTATAGAATACTCTACAGTGTCATTCCCCGCTTGCAGGGGATTTAATTTATCCCTGCAAACCTATTACGTTTGAGTATAAGGATAGGAAAAACAGATGGAAACTAATATTATCAGTAAAAATATGCATCAAATTCAAAAATATAATATTGATACTTTAGGCTGCGCGTATAATCAGAAACTTAAAAAAACTTGTGATGATTTTGAAGCTGTATTTATAAATAATTTATTACATACAATGCGCCAAACTGTACAGAAAAGTGAACTCTTCGGCGGAGCGCAGGGAGAAGAAATTTTTCAGGATTTACAGGATAGTGCGATATCAAAAGAAATGGCTAAAACTAATCAGATGGGACTTTCGCAAATGCTGTATCAACAGCTTTGCCGTTAAAAAATCTAAAAATATTGAGAGGGTACAATGATTGATCGGGAAATAAAAGTATTATTAAATTTAATTACGCAGCAAGTTTGTTGTTATAAAAAGTTGCTGGATTTAACAAACGAAGAAAAAAAACATTTAGTCCACAGAGATTTAACTGCGGTAAATGGTATTTTAAAAGATAAAGAAGCAGTTTTGGATGAAATTAATGAAATAGAAATTTCCCGTAAAGCTTGTATTAAACGTTTGTCAGTTTGTTTTAACCTTCAGCCAAATGTGCTTTCTTTGCATAAATTATCCGCGTTAGTTTCTGATTCGTTTGGCGCTGGCTTGCAAAAAATACGTAATGAATTGTTGTCTGTATCAGGTTCTTTGCGCAAGGCAAATACAGATAATTTAGTTTTAAATAATAGTTTGTTGATGCAGACAAAAGAAGAAATTAGAACTTTTTCAGGACTTGGCAAACAGCAAATTAGCTATAACAGGTATGGTGTAATGCAGGAATATAATCAACAGGTTTGCGCTGGCCATAGCTAATTAAAAAAAAGGGGTGATTTAAAAATGGGAATTGCAGGTTTTAATATTGGTGCAAGGGCTTTGCAGGCATATCAAATTGCAATGCAGATTACAGGCAACAATATTGCTAATGCTGATACTGAAGGCTATTCCAGACAAAAAACTACGTTTACAGCAACACAGCCTACTGTATATGCTTATGGCGCTGTAGGCACTGGAGTCGAAGTTGGAGATATTAGCAGGATCAGGGATTCTTATCTTGATTTGCAAATGTATAGAGAAAGATCTGCAATGTATAAATGGCAGGAAAAACAAGATATGCTCAAGCAAGTGGAGCTTTATTTTAATGAACCTTCAGACGCGGGATTAAGCAATTTGATGGCTTCCTTTTGGAATAGCTGGTATGCATTGGCTAATAATCCTGAGGACCAGACTAACCGTGTATCTTTAATTCAACAGAGTTTACAATTTAGTAGTACTATTAATGATATTGATTCTAAACTAAATCAATTGAGGCTGAATTTAGATGAAGAAATAGAAAATAAAGTGAGTTATATCAACAGTTTATCTACGCAAATAGCCCAGCTTAATAATCAAATTGTCAGCCGTGAAGCAGATGGTAATAAAGCTAATGATTTGCGTGATAAAAGGGGGATTTTGCTTCAGGAATTTGCCCAGTTAACAGATTTTACCTATAATGAACAAAAAAATGGCGCGTGTTCAATATTTATTGCAGGTAGAGCTTTAGTCTGGAACAGTGATGTGGTTGAATTGAAAACTGAGACTAATCCGCAAAACGAGTTGTCATTAGCAGATATTAAATGGGTTGACACAGACGAAATTTTAACGATTTCCAGCGGATCTATTGGAGGCCTGTTGTATGCAAGAGATACAATAATTCCCGAATATGCGGATAATCTTGACACAATGTGTAATACTTTAATTAAAGAAGTAAATGAATTGCACTTAAGCGGGCATGGCTTAACAGAGCTTACAAGTTTAGTCTCAGATAACGCGGTAGACGATGCTGATACAGCTTTAGTTTCTGCCGGCTTGCCTTATACTCCGCAGGCTGGAACATTTACAATTAATGTTAAGGATGCTGCAGGTACAATTACTGCTACGTCAATTACAATAACTGCTGGCACAACATTAAACCAATTAGCTACGCAAATAGATGGTTTGGCTGATATATCAGCGACAGTTACATCTACAAATAAACTTAATTTAACTGCACCTAATGGAGTTACTTTTTCTAATGATACAACTAACTTACTGCTGGCTCTGGGGCTAAATACGTTTTTTAGCGGTAATGACGCTTCTAATATGACAGTAAATTCAGTGGTGCAGAATAATACATCTTTAATCGCTGCAGCGCAAAGTAGTAATCCTGGTGATAATAGCAATGCAAGAGCTATCGCAGCATTAAAAGACAGCTTAATTTTGGGTAACGGGACAAAAACAATTGATAATTATTATAACGCGGATATAATTGGCGGATTGGGTGTAGAATCAAATGAAGCAATGCGTATGTCTGATAATCAGGAATTAATTGTACAGCAATTAACCAATAGAATTGATGAAGTTTCAGGGGTTTCATTGGATGAGGAAATGACCAAATTAATTAAATACCAGCAATCTTATGAAGCTGCGGCTAAATATTTGGTCATAGTTCAGCAAATGCTTGATACATTGCTTAATGTTATTTAGCTTTATGCTTCATTAATAAATAATAAAATCTGTGGGTAAAAAAATAGAACCTGTAGGCCTGCCTGTCCAGCTTGCGGGGAATCTTTAATAAGTTACTATGAGGTAATATAATGAGAGTTACGCATAATACATTAAGTAGAAATTTATTAGTTAATTTAAATGATGTTTCAAATAAAATGCAGAAAATGCAGACTAAAATTTCTTCAGGCAAAAGGATAGAAAAACCTTCTGATGATCCTGTAGGTATTACTCAGTCTATGAATTTTAAAACTAATATCACGGAACTCGAGCAATACAGCGCGAATATTAGTGAAGCATTATATTGGCTTAAAAGTACAAGCTCTGTACTTTCTAATACAGAAGATGTATTATTTGAAATCAATGATCTTGGCAACCGGGGGGGCTCAGATTTAATGACTGAAGGGCAAAGGGGTGTTCTTGCTGACCAAATAGATCAGTATCTTGAGGATTTAGTTGACCTTGCAAACAGTAATGTCAGTGGAAAGTATATTTTGGGCGGCACACAAACTTTAACCGCGCCTTTTAGCGCTGTAAAAAATGCTGGCGGTACAATTACTAGTGTAACACCAAATCCGGAGGGTATTAACGGCGAGATAGAACGAGTAATTGGTAAAAATCAAACTATGGTTGTTAATTCAAAAGGTGATGAACTCTTTCAGCCTGTGGGAAAAGATATTTTTGCACAGGTTATTCAGTTAAGAGATGCGTTAAGGGAGCCTCAAGCTACTTTTGAAGCGTCTGAAGTTGAAACTTGTTTGGATAATCTGAACACTTCTTTGGAACGGGTAATTAATGAAAATTCTAATACAGGTACTAAAATATGCCGTTTAGATTTTATCGACCATAGGCTTGGCCTGGAAATTTTACAGGATACTGAAAAACTTTCTGATCTGCAGGATACTGATTACGCGGAAATACTAATTAAATATCAGGCGCAGGAAAATATTTATCAGATTGCTTTAAATATGGGGGCGCGTTTAATTCAAAATACGCTTTTAAATTATATTTAGGGGTTGCATAGTAAAGCTGTTTCGCTGTAGTTGTTGCTTTTAATCGTTCTTTGATTAACTTAATAGGTTCGACTGTATTTAATCCTTTCTTATTTATACTCAAACGTAATAAGTTTGTAATTTTATGACGTTGCATATTGAAACGTTTTTCTATCTCCAAATCTCAACGCAGCAAGCTGCGCCTACGGTTTGTCTTAGGTCAGAACGTTCCAATATAGGTCACAGGGAAACGCCTAAATTTTACAAACCAATTACGTTTGAGTATATATTAAAAAATAAATAAAAAAAAGCTAAAGTTTTTGGAAAATTTGCCGATAACAATAATAAGGCAAGTGAAAAAACAGAGTTTTTAAGTTATAAATAAAGAGAGGAGGAGTTGCTTAATAGAAATATTAGGACAATGGATCTTCAAAGGATAGTATCTCTATTCTTATTTACATAAATTTGCAGAAGATTCTGGAGAAAAGTGGAGGAAGCTTTTTTAAGGATTAAGTTAATCAAAAAAAAGGGGGATTAAAAAATGGGATTAGGACAAATAAACACAAATTTATCAGCATTAAAGGCGTATAATCAGCTTACTCAGGTTAATCGAAAGCTAGGGATTCACCAGGAAAGGATTTCTACAGGCAAGACAGTTAACCGTGCGGCTGATAACCCTGCAGGATATTATATTACTCAAATATATCAAAGGGATATTTCTGTGTTAAACAGGAATTTAGCGCATGTTGATAATGCCAGGGCAGAATTGCAGGCTCAGGATTCAAAAATGGCGCAGGTTGTTAGTATGCTGCAGGATGTTGAAGATTTGGTTTTACAGGCAAAAAGTGAATTAGTTACTACTGCGCAAAAGAGTGCGATTAAAGCTGAAATTGACCAGTTAGTGGCTGAAATAGGCAGTGTAGTCGACGGGTTAAAAGATCTTTCCGGCGGTACATCCGCAGGTATTGATGTTGGGGCTAGTTTGAATGTTTATGTGGCGGGTACTGCTACTAGTACTACTGATTTAAGCTTAGTGAGTACAACTGGAGCTGTTATAATTAAAGTTGCTTCAACAACAGAAGTAAGTTCTAGCTTGACGATTCTTTCTTCCGCGATTACTACAATGCTTAATCGCGAAGAAAAAGTTGGTGCTTATATTTCAAGATTGGAATCTAAAGCAGATGCTTACGCGGTTGATGTTGTGAATAAAAAAGCGCAGAAGAGTGTTATTGAAGATGCTGATCTGGCATTTGAGCAGATGGAAGTGACTAAGACTCAGATTTTACAGCAATCAGCATTAGCTATGTTAGCGCAAACAAATATGGCGCCGCAGTCTCTTTTACAGCTGATTATGGGCTGATAAACTAAATTTAACAGGAGACGTGGTTAGTTGATTTATAAATACGCATAAAAAGGATAGAAACAAGTTTCCTTTTTATGCGTATTTGTATACTCAGTGTGGTTATTTTGAGGATATACTATAATTAAGAGGTTAATATGGCAGTTTCAGGAGTTACAGCCTTAGATATTAATCAGATGATTGAGACAAATTTAGTTAATGACCGTGCGGTTATTAAATTAATAGAAAATAAGCAAGCTAGTTATGTTCAGGCAAAAGAAGATTGGTCGCAAATCCGCAATGAATTTTTAGATGTAAAAACTTCTCTCATAGATTTAAAATCCTCAGTAACTTTTTATTCTCGTAAGGCTGTCTCAAGTGATACAGATGTTGTTACTGTCAAAGGCAATAATAACGCGGCAATTACGAGCTATCAATTAACTAATATTGTTTTAGCTGAAGCAGCGCAAAAATTGAGCGTTAATGCCCTTACTTTAAATTCAGGAACCTGCACTTCCCACCAAAGTACTTCTGCTGTTGGCAGTAGTGTTGATGCGAATGTGTTGTTAAATGATTCCGGTAATAATATTACAAATTATAGCAGTATTGTTTCCGGAAGTTTTAGGATTAATAATTCTACAATTTTTGTTAATCCTGAGACAGATACATTATATGAAATTTTAAGTAAGATTAATTCTTCAGGAGCTGGAGTTATTGCTGCGTTTGACTCAGCAACAGATACAATCAGTATTACTAATGACGATGTAGGCTCCTCAGGTATAACATTTGCTTCAGATACAGCTAATTTTTTGAGTGTAATGAATATTGATACTGCGGCAGCTACTCAAACAGGCCATAGTGATGACCTTAACCAGGAGATTAGCTGGGTGCAGGCAAATAATCCTGGTACAAGATTGGACACCATTCAGGACGGATATTTTAATATTAATGGAATAACTTTTGAAGTGGATATTTCAGAACATAGTTTGCAGGATATTTTGTATGCTATTAATGATTCTCAGGCTGGAGTAAGCGCGTATTATAATGAAAATTTAGATAAAGTAGTTTTGTCTGCAAAAGAAACAGGCAAAAATATTGAATTAAGCAATGATACTTCAAATTTTCTTACTCAAGTCTTAGGTAATACAACTAATGCCAGTTTTAGCTCAGGCAGTTTGGATATTAATGGGGAAACTGTAAGTGTTGAGAGTAATACTTTTACTTTAAATGATGTGGAATTTACTTTGCATGATGCGCTTTCTACAGGTAATGTTACGGTAAATGTGAATAGAGACACAGATTTTGCCAAAGATGCAATTTTAGATTTTGTGGATAAATATAACATTGTATATGATGATTTAAAAGACAAAAGCGCGGTAGGGGGTACTTTGCATGGAGAGCGGATTATTCCTACAATAGAGAATAAATTGCGTACTTATATTGTTTCAGATGTAAGTAATATTGGAGAATATTCGTTTTTAAGGGATATTGGTATAGAGTATAGTAACGGCAAGCTGAGCCTTAATGCATCTACTTTAGATGATGCTTTTAATGCTAATGCTGACTCTGTAGGATATTTGTTTGGTTTTGATACAGACGGGGACGGCTTAAATAATGACGGAGGATTTTCTAATACTTTTATTACTGATGTAATCAGCCCTTTAACTTTAAATGCAACCGGAGATATCAGCGAAAGGATAGATTATACTGACACGAGAATTGAATATGTAAAAAAAGACCTTGCCAGAATGCAGGGAATTATGGAAACAAAGGAAGAAAATTTGTGGGTTGAATATACTGCGTTAGCCACTTCACTTGCTAAGATGGGAGCAATGTATCAGACCTGGATAAATCAGCTTAATACAATGAACAATTCTGTTTTTAACCTTTTCAGCAGTACTAATAGTTCTAATAATTCTTCATTGTTTTGATTTGAAATATCACACCAATTCTTATCAATAATTTTACCTAAATTTGTTAATTCCATATGGACAAAATTAAGGACAGCATTATGCGGCTGTCCTTTGATATTATGCATCATTTACAGTCCCTAAAATTGTCTTGTAGGGAGCGGTCTGTCCTGCTTGGAATCTATATATACTCAAACGTATTACGTTTGAGTATAATATTTTGGATAAATAAAGAAGTAGACAGGGGGTACAATGATTTCAAAGAACAAATCAATGGTTAGTTTACCAATTAGGAGTGTAGCGACTTTACGTGGTAAAAATTCGTTTCTTAATTTGTCGTCATCCGTGATTATGACAGCTATTTTCGTGGTGGTGATTGGGGGAGTTTTGGGGTTTGGAACACAAGCGCAAGCGGCGGATTATTATGTTTCTCCTATAACCGCTTCTACAAACTGGACTGCGGCGCAAAATATAGATACTCCTTGTACAGTGCAGACTGCAATGGATAGTGCTGTGGCTGGCGATACTGTATATTTTCGTGGTGGTATTTATAATCCAGGCAATGCACCGGCATGGAGTCAAAACGCGTTACAACCCTTTAATTCAGGAACAAGTGAAAATCCCATAATATTTAAAGCTTATCCCAATGAAATTCCATTTATTGTCGCTAATCAAGGATTTGATGGAGGCGCTTTTGGAGTTAATAATAAAGACTGGATTGTTTGGGATGGATTTCATTCAAAAGCTGAGCAAATAGCTAATGGCATTCGGAAGATTATGTATATTAGGGACGCTGATCATGTCACTATTCGCAACTGTGACCTCGAAGGTAATTCTCTGAACACCGATGGTCAGAATAATAGTATCATATCCATATATGGTCCTAATTATCTAACTGTTGAGAATTGCAATCTTTATGGAGCGGGTGGACTGCCAGGCTCGAGTCATAATAGTGCCGCGTTATTGATATATCATTCATGCCATATGATAATATGTAATTGTGATATTCATGATAATCATACTGGAATTTTCGAGAAAGAGAATAATTATTTAAATAATACTTATTACAATAATTTTATATACAATAATCACAACGGATTGGATTATAGCATACTGTTCGTAGATTGGAAAAATTATACTTGCAAGAACAATGTATTTTACAATAACAGCCATGTACATATAGAAGTAAATGGAGGGACTCAAGATGGAACACTTGATAATTTAAGAATATATAATAATACTTTTATTAATCCAGCAATGACGGGAACTGCTTTTGCGTTGGAAGATAGAGGCACGATAAGAAATATTGAGGTTTATAATAATATAGTAGGCAATGCAAATCGTGTATATAGACATTATGCGAACGAAATATTTTATGCAGATTATAATAATTTTTATGATTGTGGGTATTTTTGGATAGACTGGGTAACTGGAGATTTTACTTGGTGGAAAGCCCAGACTGTTTGGGATAATTATAGTATTACAGGTAACCCAAATTTTATAAACCCCGGAGGAACAAATCCAGAGGACTACAAACTCCAATCAAGTTCACCTACATTAACTTTAGGAATTGACAGACAGGATTATGATAATGATGGCAATACAACAGAAAGAATTCCTGCGGGAGCGTATATCACAGGCGATGAAATAATCGGATATACTGATAGTGGAACTCCAGACACCACTCCTCCCTCCCGCTCCAACCCCCAACCAACAGGAATCTTATCTTCAGGAACAACTTCAACTATAATTTCCCTATACACAGACGAAACAGCCACTTGCAAATATTCTGAAATAGCAGGAACAGCTTACGATTCAATAACCAACACTTTCACAACAACAGGAGGAACAACTCATTCCCAAACAATCACAGGATTATCAGATGGAAACACCTATACCTATTACATAAGATGCCAGGACACCGCAACTCCTCTTAATCAAAACACAAATGATTTTACAATAAGTTTTAGTGTTGCAAATGCAGCTTCTGACATAACCCCTCCATTAAGAACCAATGCTTTTCCTCAAGGCGAGATAGACGCAGGTACAACTGCTCAGGACATATCTTTAAGTACAGATGAGAATGCAACTTGCAAGTATGCAGCTACACAAGGCACAAGCTATGCAAATATGACACAATTTATAAATACCACAGGCACAAACCATTTAACCGAAGTCAGCGGATTAGAAAATGGCCAAATATATACTTATTATGTAAAATGCAAAGATTCCTCAGACAATATAAATAATGATGATTTTCTAATTACATTTAGCGTGGCTGATACACAGACAGTATATAATACAAGCAGCGGTGGAAAGAGTTGTTTTATTGCCACAGCAGCGTATGGCACGCCTTTGGCAGAAGAAGTGAAAGTTCTGAGCAAATTTAGAGAACAACATTTGTTGACAAATTATTGCGGCCAAACATTTGTAAAATTGTATTATAAATACAGCCCGAAAATGGCTAATTATATCAGGCATAGAGATCGGGTAAGAAGTGTAGTTAGGCTGATGTTGAGTCCTCTGGTGAATTTAACAAAGTAAATTACAACGTAGGGGGTTGATTTATCAAACCCGTAATAATACTGAACAGGGAAACACCTAAATTTTACAAATCTATTACGTTTGAGTATATGGGGCTCCCGAGAAAAAACGCGAAAAAGAAATAATGGGAAATTATTTCACAGCTTCTCACCGATTACCCGCTATAAAATAAATATTTTGACAAAAGATATTAATCTGGTATGATTAAATTTCGGTAAAAAAAGATTGAGGGACAGGCCGTGGCTTGTCCGATACAAAATGACAATTTTATTAAAAAAGCGAAATTATGCAAATACCTGATAATGTGATTTATTTTTTGGAGAAACAAGGAGTTGTGATTGTTTCAACAATGGATGAAAAAGGAAATATCCATTGTTCTGTTAAGGGGATTGTTGGGATAGAGAAACAAGGCAGGGTTTTTGTAGTGGATTTGTATTTACACAAAACATTTGAAAATTTAAAACAAAACCCGCGTGTTAGCATTACTGCGGTTGATGAACATAAATTTGAGGGATATACTATGCAAGGTAAAGGTAAGGTTGTCTTGTCTGAAAAGATAAAAGGCAGTCTTGCGCTAAATTGGGAAAAGCGGACTATTGAGAGGATAAGCCGGAGAGTGCTTAAAAGTGTTCAATCAGGAGTTAAGTCAAAAAGTCATTTTGAGGCAGAGCTTCCAGCTGTGCCTGCATATTTGATTGAAATAGATGCTGAGAAAATAATTGATTTGTCACCGCCTTGTATGAGGGAGAGTAGATGAAAGACAAAAAGATAGCATTTTTTGATACAAAACCTTATGACCGGGAATTTTTTGATCAGCTAAACTGTAAGTATGGTTTTTCAATTAAGTATTTTAAAGGCCATTTAAATAATGATATTGCTGGCTTGACCCAGGGGTATGATGTGGTTTGTTGTTTTGTGAATGACATTATAGACAGCAAAGTTATTGCTGTTTTAAAGCAAAACCGTATTAAGCTGATTGCTTTGCGTTGTGCGGGTTATAATAACATTGATTTGCAGACTGTATATGGAAGCATTAATGTTGTGCGTGTGCCTGCATATTCTCCGTATGCTGTTGCAGAGCATGCAGTGGCATTGATGTTAAGTTTAAACAGAAAAACGCATAAAGCATATTGTCGTACTCGTGATGGTAATTTTGCGATTAGTGGTTTATTAGGGTTTGATATGCATGGAAAAACAGCAGGGGTAATTGGAACCGGAAAAATTGGAAAATGCTTAATTTCTATTTTAAAAGGATTTGGGATGAATGTATGCGCGTATGATTTGTCCCCTGATCCGGCTTATGCTAAAGCTGCGGGGATTGCCTATGTTGGGCTTGCTCAATTATATAAATCTGTTGATATTATATCATTGCATTGTCCGTTAACTCCAGAGACAAATTATATGATTAATGAAGAAAGCATATCTCTGATGAAAAACGGGGTGATGATTGTAAATACAGGAAGAGGCAAATTAATTAAAACACAGGCATTGATTGATGGGCTTAAGAGCGGAAAGATTGGCTCTGCCGGGCTTGACGTATATGAAGAAGAAAGTGAATATTTTTTTGAGGATTACTCATCATCTTTAATTAAAGATGATCTTCTTGCGCGGCTTTTAATTTTTCCAAATGTTTTGGTTACTTCACATCAGGGTTTTTTTACCAGAGAAGCTTTATCTAATATTGCAGACACTACATTAAGTAATATTAGAGAGTTTTTTGATGGAGGATATTTGCAAAATGAAATTTGTTACCGCTGTGGAACTGGTGAGTGTATGAAGAAAGCAAAGAAACGTTGTTTTTAATCAAGGGATAATTTTAATGTAATAGAAATTTTCTTTTTAAGTTGTTTAGTTGCAAAGGGTTATAAAAAAGATTTTTGTCATTCCCGCAATCTTTTAGCGGGAATCTAATTTTAAAAAAGGAGGAGAAAGAAATGCCGATATTTACGTATCAATGTCAGAAATGTAAACATAAATTTGATCTTTTAGTTGGGATTACAATGGATAAAGCTAAATTTGAATGCCCAAAGTGTCAGAGTAAAAAAGTTACTAAATTAATTACTTCTTCAATTAATGTAGGTAAATCAAGTTCCAATGGTTCATGTTCAACTGGTTCGTGCCCAACATGTTGTGGATAAAAATACGAAAATGGCAAAAATTCAGGCTTTTGAAAAATACGCTGATAAATATGAAGATTGGTTTGAGAAGAATCATTGGGCTTATCAATCAGAGCTTTTAGCGATAAAAGAGCATTTGCCTAAAAAAGGGAAAGGCCTTGAAATTGGTGTGGGAAGCGGGCTTTTTGCCGGCCCGTTGGGAATTAAGTTTGGAGTTGAACCGTCGCCAAGAATGAGAAAACTGGCAAAAAAGCGCGGGATTGAAGTTGTTGATGCTTATGCCGAAAAGCTCCCATTTAATGATGCTGAATTTGATTTTGCGTTAATGGTTACAACAATTTGTTTTGTAGATGATCTGGAAAGAGCATTTAGAGAAGCCTATCGGATTCTGAAACCAAATGGCAGGATAATTATCGGGTTTGTTGACAAAAGTAGTTTTCTGGGAAAATTGTATCAGCAACATAAAAACAAAAGTGTTTTTTATGAAAAAGCAACATTTTATTCAAAGGATGAAGTAATTGTTTATTTAAAGAATACTGGTTTTAAAAAATTTAATTTCAGTCAAACTATTTTTAAAGATTTAAAAGAAATAAAAAGTCTTGAACCAACAAAAAATGGTTA
>QNCH01000002.1 GCA_003645745.1 Candidatus Omnitrophota bacterium | reverse complement strand
TTGATAAAAATTTGATTTTTAGCCTGCTGCGTGCGAAAATTATTCCGGTGATTGCTCCTTTAGGAGTAGGCGATAATGATGAAGTTTATAATTTGAACGCGGACACTGTGGCTGCTGAGATTGCCGCGGCAATGGACGCGGAAAAATTAGCGCTTTTAACAAATGTGTGCGGCATAATGCAGGAATCTGAGAATCCTGAGACTTTGCTTTCCACTGTAAGTGTCAGCCAGCTCAAAGAGATGATTGCTTCTCATATAGTGCGCTCTGGAATGATTCCTAAAGCTAATGCCTGCATTTACGCGGTTGAAAACGGAGTGAGTAAAACACATATAATTAATGCGCAGATGTCGCATGCTTTGCTTTCTGAGGTTTATACAGATAAAGGTGTTGGTACTGAAATTATAAAAAATGCTTCCTGAATAAAATTTGTGGGCAGCAAAATGAACCTGTAGGGTTTCCCCGCACAGCTGGACAGGCATGCCTGTCCAGGGAAGTATTGACAATTATCAATTGACAATTAAAAAAAGAATTAATTTTGAGGCAAAAAATTGTGAATTGTGAATCAAAAAATTATTGTAATCGGTGAATGAAGCAGGGAAATTTTAAATAATTTTTTTGATTTCTGGTAATGGTCTTGGCATGCCCGTATCCTACGGTTTTTTAAAAACAAGGAAAAGACGAAAATTAACCCACAAATTTTGTGAAAGAGCCTAAAAAGTTAAGCCAAAATTAAAGAGGTAGTAATATGTATAGAGAAGATATAGTTGAATTATTTAATAATTATGTAATTGGTAATTATACCCGGAGTAAATTATCAGTGGTTAAAGCTAAGGGGAGCTGGGTTTGGTCTGAAGACGGCAAAATGTATCTTGATTTTTTCCCTGGTTGGGCAGTAAGCGGACTGGGGCATTGCCATCCCCGTGTGGTTAAAGCTATAAGAAGTCAGGTTAATAAAGTGATTCATGTGCCGAATAATTATTATAATGCTTTGCAGGGCAAGCTCGCGAAATCTATTAGCCTGAATTCTTTTAACGGAAAGGTTTTTTTCTGCAATTCCGGTGCAGAGGCAAATGAAGCTGCTTTTAAGTTAATCAGGCTTTTTGGCAGTCCTCGTAGGTATGAAATAATCAGTATGCGGGATTCTTTCCATGGCAGGACATTGGCTTGTACTGCAGCGACTGGGCAGGATAAATTGCATTTAGGCATAGGCCCTTTGCCGCAGGGTTTTAAGTCTGTCCCTTTTAATGATAGGCAGGCTTTGGTAGAAGCAGTTACTGATAAAACAGCGGCGGTGATTATAGAGTTAATTCAGGGGGAAGGCGGGATTAGAGTAGCAGATAGAGATTATGTAACATTTTTGCGGGATTTTTGTAATCAGAAAAATATTTTGCTTGTTTTTGATGAAGTGCAGACAGGTATGGGCAGGACAGGACAGATGTTTTGTTATCAGAATTATGGTATTGAGCCGGACATAATGACTTTAGCTAAAAGTTTAGGTGGAGGTGTGCCTATTGGCGCAATGGTAACGCAAAAAAAGATTTCAGGAATTTTAGTAAAAGGTATGCATGCTTCGACTTTTGGCGGCAGTCCTTTTGCCTGCGCTGCAGGCTTGGCTGTTTTTGAAGCAATTAAAAAGGAACGGCTTTTGCTTAATGCGCAGCAAATGGGAGATTACTTGCGTGGAGAGTTATTAAGATTACGTAGCAAGTACCCTGCGATCAAAGAGGTTAGAGGCATGGGGTTGATGATTGGCGTTGAATTGATTGTGGGAGCGCAGAAAGTTGCTGATTATTGTTTCTCAAAAAAATTGCTGATTAATTGTACACAGAAAAAAGTATTGCGCATTATGCCTGCTTTAACTGTGAAAAAGCAAGAAATTGATCAAGCTATGGAAATTTTAGACACAGCGATTGCTAAATCCTAAGGGACTGTAAATGAATAAAGACTTAGTTTCAGGCTTTGACCTGACAATAGATGATATAAACAAAATTTTTGCTTTGGCATCTCAGTTTAAGGAACAAAAGCTGGATACTATATTAAAAGGCAAAGTAATTGGGCTCATTTTTCAGAAGCCTTCAATGCGCACAAGGGTTTCTTTTGAAGTAGGCGCGTGTCAGCTTGGCGCTGATTGTATTTATTTTGCGCCGCAAGATATAAAATTAGGAGACAGGGAGCCTGTAGGAGATATTGCCGGAGTGCTTACCCGTTATATTGATTTAATTGTAGCGCGTACTTTTTTGCATCAGCATGTTTTAGATTTAAGCGCTTTTGCCGGCATAAGTGTAATTAATGGGCTAAGCGATTTATATCATCCTTGCCAGGCATTGGCAGATGTATATACTATTTATGAAAAAACAGGTACATATAAAGATATTAAATTAGCTTATGTTGGCGATGGGAATAATGTCGCGCATTCTTTACTTGCAGTTGCTGCTAAAGTTGGTTTATCTGTGAGTGTTGCTACACCTATAGGGTATGAGCCGCAAAAGGATATTTTGGAAAAAGCACAGGAGATTGCAAAGCAAAATAACGCGGAAATTGTATATACTGATAATCCTGTACAAGCAGTAAAGGACGCTGATTTTATTTATACTGATGTCTGGGTGTCAATGGGGCAGGAGAATACGGAAAAAAAGCTGCAGGATTTTCAAGCATTTCAAGTTAATGCTGAGCTATTGCGCAAATCAGGCAAACATAGTTTAATTATGCATTGTATGCCAATGCATCGCGGACAGGAAATAACTGAAGAAATTATTGGATCTGAAAATTCTATTATTTTTGAGCAGGCCGAAAATAGGCTGCATACGCAAAAAGGAATAATGGCTTTACTTTTAGGAGGGCAGGAGCATTGAAAAAAGTTGTTTTAGCTTATTCAGGAGGATTAGATACTGCTTGCATTATCTCGTGGCTTAAAGAAAGAGACTATCAGGTAATTGCTTTTTTAGCTGATCTTGGGCAGCAGGAAGATTTAGAAATGCTAAGGGAACGCGCGCAGCGTACAGGCGCGTCTAAGGTATATATTAAAAATTTACAGCAGGAATTTGTTCAGGATTTTATAATTCCGGCAATAAAAGCAAATGCTGTTTATGAAAATAAATATTTATTAGCTACTGCCTTAGGCAGGCCTTTAATTGCCAAATATTTAGTGGATATCGCGCATCAGGAAAACGCGGATACAATTGTGCATGGCTGTACAGGCAAAGGCAATGACCAGGTGCGCATTGAATTAGCAGTGAATATTTTAGATCCGCGATTAAAAATTATTGCGCCTTTAAGAATCTGGGAATTTAAATCCCGTGAGCAGGAAATAGAGTACGCGTTGAAAAAGGAAATTCCGGTAGAAGTAACTAAAAGTAAACCTTACAGCCTGGATAAAAATCTTTGGGGTGTGAGCATTGAATGCGGACTTTTGGAAGACCCGAATAATGAACCGCCTGAAGACGCGTTTCAAATGACAAAATCGTTATTAGCGGCATCTGATAATCCTGAGTATATTGTGCTTGGGTTTGAACAGGGTGTGCCTGTGTCCTTGGATGGAAAGACGTACGCGCCGCAGGATATGATTGAGAAGTTAAATGAAATTGGCGCGCAGCATACTATCGGCAGGACTGATTTAATGGAAAATCGCATTGTAGGTATAAAGTCGCGGGAAGTATATGAAGCTCCTGCTGGCTGGATTATCCTTACAGCGCATAAAGAACTTGAAGCCCTAAATTTAGATAGGATAACAAGTGATTTTAAACAGGTTATTGCTGACCAATACGCAAGGCTTGTTTATCAGGGATTGTGGTATTCTCCGTTAAAAAGAGCGTTAGACGCATTTATTGCCCAAACACAAAAAAATATTAGTGGGCAGGTAAGGATGAAGCTATATAAAGGATGCTGCACTGTTGTTGGCAGAAATTCAAAATATTCTTTATATAAGAAAGAATTTGCTACTTATACAGAGCAAGATAAATTTGACCAGGGCTTAGCAGAAGGTTTTATTAAAATTACTGGTTTGCCGTATGTAGGGAATGGTTGATGGTTGATGGTTGATAGGGGGAGAGGGAAGCTGCTATTACGCTCTACCATGATGATAGGCATTATTTTAAGGAGAAATTTTTATGCAGAACAGTTTAGATGGCGTAACTTCAAAAAATACAGAAGTAGAAAAGAATAGTTTTCGTGATGGAGTCATTGTTTGCGCTAAAAATTTTAAGAGTTCATGGATAGAATTAGCAAGGTATATAGTGGGAGTGTATCAGGATAAATTGTATAAAGACTGGGGATATTTGACATTTGAAACTTATTGCGCTAAAGAGATAGGTGTTAGGAAACAAACAGCATTAAAATTGTTGCGGTCATATTATTTTTTAGAACAGCAAGAACCTCAATATTTGAAGAATGATTATTTAGCTGATGTTTCAACAAATAAGGTGCCTAGTTATGAATCTGTGGGTGTTTTGCGCCAGGTAAAAAATAATCAGAGTTTTAGTATTGATGACTATCAAAATATGAAGCGTAAAGTTTTAGATGAAGGTAAAGGAGAGACTGAAGTTAAGGATGTTTACCGCGCAATGTTAAAGTCTGTTAGGGATGATGATCCTGAAAAAACGAGAGAGCAAAGGCGCGGTGTTTATGTGCGCAGGATGCTGGGTTCTCTGTCCGCGTTAAAAAAAGAAATAGAAGTTAACAATTTTTTATCAGGTGTGGTATTGGAAGACTTAGAAAAAGTTATTAACAGAATAAAAACGGAAATTGATTAATTAAGGTATGGATAAAAAAATACGCAAGGATTCAGTAAATTTGAAGTCATTGATGCAGCATTTGCTTGCAGAGAAAAATTTTTTACAGGCCAAAGCTTTTTTAACGGAGATTCCAGCGATTGACATTGCTGAGATCTGGCCGGATTTTTTAGATAAAGAGAAAATATTATTATTTAAACTTTTGGAAATTAATTTAGCTGTTGAGCTTTTTGAGAGTTTGAAATTTGAAGAGCAGTCTTTTTTATTAGATAATCTTGATAATGTCGATGTCTCTCATGTGTTAAATGAAATGGCGCCTGACGAGCGTGCTAATTTGTTTAAGGATCTGCCTCCTAAGGTAATTAAGAAATTTTTCAGGTTAATGAAGAAAGAAGAGGTTGAAGACGTTCAGGAACTAATGTCTTATGAGGAAGGCACTGCAGGCGCGATTATGACCACTGATTTTGTGGAATTGAGGAAAGAAATGAGCAGCAGAGAGGCGATTTTAAAGCTGCAGGATAGTTTGAGTTTTGATATTGACCTGGATATAAGTTCTATTTATATTACGGCCTTAGAGCATAAGCTGGTTGGTGTGGTTGAATTGCAGGATTTAATTAAATCTCCGCCGGAAATGTTGATTAAGAATATAATGGAAAATGTTGACATCATCAGAACTGATATTTACGCGCGGGATGAAGATGTTGCCAAGGTTTTTAAACGTTATGATTTAATCAGCGCTCCTGTAGTAAATGAGTTTAATCAGCTTAAAGGTATTATCACTATTGATGATATTGTGGATATTATTGAAAAAGAAGCTACCAGGGATATGTATGAGGTTGGTAAAATGACTTCAGCAGAAGGTGAAATTATCAGTTACGCGACAGCTACAGTAAAGGAGCTTGTCAGCCGCAGGGCTGGCTGGCTGATGTTTTTACTTGTTTTTGATTTTTTGACAGGCAGGATTTTGAAAACATATCAGCATAGTTTAAGCCTTGTGGTTCCATTAGTTTTTTTTATCCCAATGCTCTTAGATACCGGAGGCAATGCAGGAGCACAAACGTCAATTACTGTTATTCGCGGATTGGCAACTGGAGATGTTAATTTTGATACTAATGTAAAAAAGGTAATTAAATTAGAGCTTATCGGTGCGTTGGTTATGGGAATTTTTGTTGGAGTGGTAGCTTTTGTTCGTGCTATTTTGCTGCAGGTTGATGTCTTGATTGGACTGGTGGTGGCGATTACGATGTTTCTTGTTGTGGTATTGGCAATTTGCACAGGGATGTTTTTGCCGCTTATTTCTAAAAAAATTGGTATGGACCCAGCAGTTTTAGCCGGGCCGATTACTACAAGTGTTGTTGATATTATTGGTTTAATTATATATTTTAAAATTGCGCATTTAATTTTGCCTGTTTTACAATAAAATTGAAAATAAGGTTATGCTTAATGAGTACATTATTAATAGCTAAACAGCCGTTTTGTTTTTATTCTCGGTTGATTTTACAAGAGCTTACCGGGCTTAAGGCCGTAAATTTGTCGCAATTGCTTAAATATATCAGAGAAGTTCCAGACGCGGTGATTTATTACCATACACACCGTTTTTTGCAGCAGCATATCTATTTAAATCCTGAGCCTCCGAATGATTTTGCTTATTGGGTAGATGATGTTTTAGGGGTGCATGATTTAGCGGAAAACTTAGCGAGCATTGATACTATTCAATTCTTTGATATAAATTCTTTGAGACAGAAGATTATTTATACTATTGAGCAGTATCTAAAGGCTAATCCGCGTTCTATAAAAAGAAAAGCAAATATTTCCGAGGTGTTTCATTTTATTAAGGCAATTAGTTTTGTGTTTCGGACAGGTTTTGTTGCGTATAATTTAGAAGAATTTATCAGCATATTAAAAATCATTACAATCGAATCAATATACTTTCATATTTTTGAATCGCGGCTGCGTTTAGGAAATACAAAAACAAATGATTTTTCTTATTGGTTGGGAACTTCAGTTAATGAGTTGGAATTGGCAAAGAGGCTTGCTAAACTTGATCCTTATACTCATACAATGGAAGATTTAAGGAAAAGTATTGTGCGTTTAGCTTATGCATATACTCAAACGTAATAGGTTTGCAATTACCTCACGCTGCATCTTGAAACGTTCTTCTATCGCTAAACCTCAACCCAGCGCTGTGCCTGCGGTTTGTTTCAATCTACAGTACAGGGGAACGCTTAAATTTTGCAAACCTATTACGTTTGAGTATAAGATGCAATTTATCTGCGGGTGGATATTTCATATAAAGCAAAGGATTGGAATATAATGCTGCAAACAGAAAATAAAAGTAATGTTTATCCTGGGTTCGCTAAAATTCGTGATTATGAAAAATTTGTTGGCGCTTCAGTAATTAACAATCTTGAGCTTTTAGCTTCAAGGTTGAAAGGTAAAACTATCCAGAATATTAATTCTACCTCGGTTGGCGGAGGAGTGGCTGAAATTTTAAACAGGATGGTGCCTTTGTTAAGAGAAATTGGAGTTGATACGCATTGGGATGTGATTAAGGGGGGGGAGCAGTTTTTTCAGGTAACTAAGAAATTTCATAATTTGCTGCATGGCAGGCAGGATTTAATCAACGCACATGATTTTGAAGTATTTATGCACACAACTGAGCTGAATATCGAAGAAATGGATATATACGGTGACATTATGTTTATTCATGATCCTCAGCCTATTGGTTTAATTAAGAAAAAATATGAGGATAAAAACAGAAAATGGCTATGGCGCTGTCATATTGATGTGTCAAATCCTGATCAGGATGTGTGGTGTTTTCTGAAGAAGTTTATTGTTAAATATAACGCGAGTATATTTTCTTCTCCGCAGTTTTCACAGAAATTATCTATCCCACAGTTTTTGATTTCTCCGTCAATTGACCCATTAAGCGATAAAAACAGAGAATTAGACATTCAGGTAATAGATGATATCCTGAATAAATATAACATAGATAAACAAAAACCTATGATTACCCAAATTTCCAGATTTGATTATTTAAAAGATCCTGTAGGAGTCATTGATGCATACAGATTAGTAAAAAAATATATAGATTGCCAATTAATTTTAGCTGGCGGAACAGCGACTGACGACCCTGAATCAGTGAAAGTGCTTGCCCAGGTGCAGGAAAAAGCAGGAAATGATCCTGACATCCATATTTTGTTGCTTCCAGCAGGCAGTGATATTGAAATTAATGCTTTGCAGCGCGCGGCTAATGTTGTTATTCAGAAATCGATAAAAGAAGGTTTTGGCTTGACAGTTACAGAAGCATTATGGAAAGCAAAGCCTGTTGTTGCATCTGCGGTGGGTGGAATACCTTTGCAAATAAAACATAAATTCAGCGGTATGCTTTGCCATAGTGTTGAAGGAGCTGCTTTTGCTATTAAGCAATTGCTGCATAGCCCTGAATACGCAAAGCAATTAGGCCTTAATGCCAGAGAAAATGTGCGTTTAAATTTTCTTTTGACCAGGCATATAAAAGACTATCTATTGCTTTTTCTTGCCTTGTATAATTCCAGTGATGTTGTGCATTTGTAAAAAAGGTTGGTTATACTTAAACCTATTACGTTTGAGTATATGGGCTAAAAAATTGGGAATCAATTATGTATTTGTCAGGGAAAAATCAGGTTATTGAAAGAATTAACGCACAGCCTGAAACTATAGAGAAAATTTATTTAAATAAAGGTAAACATTTCAGCCTGTTAAATATTATTTTGGCGATGGCTAAAAAAAATGATGTTGAGTGTGTTTTATTAAGCCCTAAAGAGTTTTCCAGGTTGTCTTCTAACATACATACTCAAGGAGTAATTGCTGAGGTTAAAGATTTTTCTTACACTAAATTGGAAGAAGTTTTAAATTTAGCTGAACAGAAAAAATACGCGTTGATTGCTTTAAGTAACCTTACTGACCCGCAAAACTTAGGTTCTATTTTACGCAGTTGCGCGTGCTTTGGCAGAATTGCGTTAATTATTCCCAAGCATAGAAGTGTAGTAGTTAATAGCACCGTTTTAAAGGTAGCTTGCGGTGGAGAAAATTATGTGCCTGTTATACAAGTAACTAATCTTATCCCCGCATTTTCGGAAATTAAGGAATGCGGTTATTGGATTGGCGGGTGTGTGGCAAATGAAGGAAATGATATTACACAATTTAAATTGCCATGGCCGCTTTGCTTAGTAATTGGGGCAGAAGGTAGGGGCATTCGCAAGGGGATAATACGGCATCTTGATTTTAATTTAACATTGCCAATGCCTGGCAAAGGTATTTCTTTAAATGCGGCGGTTGCGTGCGCAATATTTTGTTATGAAATAATGCGCCAAAGAAAAGTTTACAAGAAATAGAGAAAATAGAGTATAATATACTCAAATTTATTACGTTTGAGTATATAAAGAATTTTTTTTATAAAGTCATGGTTTTTAATATAAAATTTAGTAAAAATGGATTTTGGATTATATTGAATTTGTTTTTTATCGCGGGTATTTTTTGTTATATATATGATTTTAATTTACGGAAAAGTGTTAATCATAAAGTGTATTCAACTGCGTCTGAACATATTTATTTTTCCCTGCCATGGAACAAAATTATGAATAAGCCGCAGAAAAGGGGGAAGGATAAATACCCAGAGAAAAGGAAAATAACTCCAAAAACTGTTCGTATTGTAGTGAATGAATATTATGTGCCGCATTTTTCAGATTTGTTAAATAAGGGGCTTGATTGTATTGAATGGATAGATGGGTTTGATGACCCTTATTTGAATAAGTATAAATTAGATTTACGCGTTGAGCCTAAAGATGGGATTTTAGAATTATTATGGAAGGAGAGTTTTTAAAGTAATCGGTGAGAATAATCACTGTTCTTGGCCTGTTCACCTTTATGCCTCGTCGGAGAAAAAAAGTAAAAACGTAAAAAGGGGTATTATTTCACAGCTTTTCACCAATTACACATATTTTGTGATGTTTATTGACGCAGTGTTTAAATAATGATATACTCAAGCGTAATAGGTTTGAAAAATTTAGGCGTTTCCCTGTTGCCTGTAAATTGAAACGATCTGATTAAGCCAAACCTTAGGCGAAGCAAGCTTCGCCTAAGGTTTGGCGATAGAAAAACGTTTCAAGATACGGTGTGAGTGGAATGTCATAAAATTACAAACTAATTACATTTGAGTATATACCCAAAAATAATTTTTTATTAAAATTAGGAGGTGGCTGGATGAAGAACAGATTTTTGGTGGTTAATACGGTTTTTTTGTTATTTATATGCTGTGGATTGAATATTCATTTATATGCTGCGCCTCAGGCAGATAAAGCAGAAATTCAAAAAATGCCGCAAAAGGCAATAATTGAAACAAAATTGTTAGGGCAAAAAACATTTGCTGTAACAGGGAAGATTGAGTATGTTGATTTTAAGCCAAAAGGAGACTCTACGATTGTTGTAAAGGATATGGATGGGAAATCAACAGAAGTGTCATTGCAAAATTTTGAATCAGGAGCATCTATTTTAGCCGCGTATAGAAAAGAAAAAGGTGCTGACGGCAAAGAAAAGAATAGTGTTGTTACTTTAAGTATAATTAAACCTGTAAAGAAGAAATAATAGGTTGTGTTTATTGCGGGGCATGGCTCAGCTTGGCTAGAGCGCTTGGTTTGGGACCAAGAGGCCGGTGGTTCAAATCCACCTGCCCCGACCAGAATATAAAATTTATACTCAAACGTAATAGGTTTGTCCAATGAAGAACGTTTCAAGATGTGGTGCAGGGGTGTGTTATAAAATTACAAACTGAGTATATTATTTTTCATTTGAATGTCCCTGTAGCTCAGTTGGATAGAGCAACTGCCTTCTAAGCAGTGGGCCGGGTGTTCGAGTCACCCCAGGGACACCATGTAGATAATGGAATTATGGTGGGTGTAGCTCAGTTGGATAGAGCACAGGATTGTGGTTCCTGATGTCGGGGGTTCAATTCCCCTCATCCACCCCAATAGTTTTATACTCAAACGTAATAGGGAAAAAATTTTAAAACTGAAGATATTATTATATATTATATAGAAAGCGTTGACTATGCTTGATAAATTGAATCCCTTGATTATTGGAGATAAGGAAGTTAAAATTCCTATTGTACAGGGTGGTATGGGGGTAATGGTTTCAAGATATTCTTTAGCAAGCGCTGTTGCTAGTTGTGGAGCAATGGGGACAATAGCAAGTGTAGGGCTTGGTTATGGTTCTCCTGAAAATGAAACTAATTATTTACAGGCTTCTTTAAAAGGGTTGGAAAAAGAAATTCAGCTGGCCAGGGCAAGCACAAAAGGTGTTGTGGGAGTAAATAATATGGTTGCGTTGACTAATTATGCGCAACTAGTGCGTGTCGCGGTTAAAGAAAAAGCTGATTTTATTGCTTCCGGAGCTGGTTTGCCTCTGAAATTACCTGAATTCGCGGAAGGTTCCGCAATAAAACTTATTCCTATTGTTTCTTCAGGGAGAGCTACTGATGTTATTATTAAAACATGGAAAAAACGTTATAATCGTTTGCCTGACGCAGTAATTGTGGAAGGCCCTCTTGCTGGCGGGCATTTGGGTTTTAGGGTGCAGGATTTAAGCGCTAACGCGGATGTTTCGTTAGAAAATTTAGTAATAGCCGTTCTAAAAGTAGTTAGAGGATATGAACAAGCGTTTAACGTATCTATTCCGGTTATTGCCGCAGGCGGGATTTTTGATGGCAAGGATATCAGCAGGTTTTTAAAATTAGGCGCAAGCGGTGTGCAAATGGCTACGCGTTTTGTTGCTACTTTTGAATGTTCAGTAACTGATAAATTTAAAAATTTATATATTGCCGCAAAAAAAGATGATATTACAATTATTAAAAGCCCTGTAGGTATGCCTGGCAGGGTGATAAAAACGAAATTTATTGAAAAATTATTATCAGGTAAAAAAGAAGAAGTTAAGTGTAATTACAAATGTTTAAAAACTTGTAATCCGAGAAATGTGCCTTATTGCATTGCTAAAGCATTATTTAATGCTGTACGTGGTGATTTAGATAATGCGGTTGTATTCGCAGGTAGTAATGCGGTAAGAGTGAAAAAAATAGTTTCCGTAAAAAATTTAATTGATGAACTTGTCGCTGACACGCTTAGAGAATTAAATAAAAATAGCAAATAATACTCAAACGTAATAGGTTTGCAATTTTTATGACGTCCTTCTGCACTGCATCTTGAAACGTTCTTCTATCTCCAAACCTCAACGTAGCAAGTTGTGCCTGCGGTTTGTCTTAAGTCAGAATGTTCCAACCTAGGGCACAAGAAAACGCTTAAATTTTGCAAACGTATTACGTTTGAGTATTATTTAACGGAGCAAGGTTATGCCATTTCAAGGTCTTTTTGTTTTTCCCTACCAAATTTAACGGACAGGCCGCGCTTGTTTGCGTGCGGCACGCATAGGCATGACCTGTCATCTTTTTCTACTCACAGATTTTATTAACGAGGCATAAAACAAAAGCAAAAGATAATTCATCCATTAAATACAAAAATCTTGCATATAAATTAGTCTCAGAGTAGAATGATGTTATACTCAAACGTAATTGGTTTGTAAAATTTAGGCGTTTTTTTGCCCTAGATTGGAACGTTCTGACCTAAGTCGAACCGCAGGCGC
This sequence comes from Candidatus Omnitrophota bacterium, assembly GCA_003645745.1. Classification (GTDB taxonomy): domain Bacteria; phylum Omnitrophota; class Gorgyraeia; order B26-G9; family B26-G9; genus B26-G9. The sequence continues at coordinate 13,903 of QNCH01000002.1, read as the reverse complement.
AGCTTGCTGCTCCTAAAGATTTACGAATGAAGAACATTTCAAGATGCAGTGCAGGGGGACGTTTTAAAATTGCTGGCCTATTACGTTTGAGTATATAACAAAGGGAAAGTTTTTTTTGTTGTTTTTAGGTTAAATTGTTAATAATGGCAGAAGTAAATCAACATGAAATCTTAAAAAAAATGCGTAGTATTTTTAAAGGCGCAATCAGTCTTGATCAGCCTTTATCTGAATATACATCAATGAAAATCGGGGGGACTGTTAAATTTTTATTGTCACCTGTTGATACGCATGATTTATCTAATGCTTTGAATTTATTACATTTAATGGATATTCCTGTTTCTGTGTTAGGCGCGGGAACTAATTTGTTAATTAGTGAGCAGTCTCTTCCCAGAGCTGTTATTCAGCTTAATTCTGATTTTTTTAAGTCTATAAAGAAAGATAACAATGCTGTTTTTGTGGGAGCTGGCGTAAAATTATCGGAATTTATAAATTTTTTTTTAAATAATGGATATACAGGTTGTGAGTTCCTCGCAGGGATCCCAGGCACAATAGGGGGAGCTTTGGCAATGAATGCAGGTGCTAGAGAGTTGGTTGAGCATGGTGATGGCTGTTTGCATAGTATTTCTGAATTAGTAATTAAAGTGCTGGTTATGAATAGGTTTGGAGATATTTCTTTACGCACAAATAATGATTTGGAGTTTGGCTATCGAATTTCAAATTTAAAAGAGAATATTATTTTAGGAGCGTGGTTTAAGCTTTATCTTGCAGATAAGTATGTTATCAGAAGTAGGATTCAGGAATTTCTATACAGAAAAAAAATAACTCAGCAGTATGATTTGCCAAATGCTGGGTGTGTTTTCAAAAATCCTGAAGGTTTCAATTTAAGTGCCGGCAGGATGATTGAAGATTGTTTGTTAAAGGGGAGATGTGTAGGAGACGCGCAAGTTTCTTCTCTACATGCTAATTTTATTGTTAATTTGGGGAATGCCAGTTTTGATGAGACAAAATCTTTGATTAATATAATACAGCATAGTGTATATGAAAAATTTGCGGTTTGGCTTGAAACTGAATTAGACATTTGGGAGTGATAAATATGCGGATAAGGAGCATTGGCGTATTAGCAGGAGGATTTTCAGAGGAACGCGATATATCATTAAAATCAGGTGCTGCTGTAAGCTGCGCGCTTAGTCAATTAGGTTATAATGTATGTGAAATAGATTTTCGCAGCCAGGATGAATTTATTAGCAAACTAAAATCAGTTCAAGTTGACTGTATCTTTAATGCCTTGCATGGGAGTTTTGGCGAGGATGGGCAGGCTCAGGCAATTATGGATGATTTAGAGATAATTTATACAGGCTCAGGCCCGCATTCCAGTTCTTTGGGAATGGACAAAATCGCATCACGCAAGATTTTTACGGAAAATGGTTTTTTTGTGCCTGAGTATCAAATTGTAAAAAGTCTTGACTTCAAACTCCAAGGTTTTTTTTTAAAAACTCCATTAGTGGTTAAACCTGTACACTGCGGATCGAGTATTGGTATCTCTATTGTGAATAGTTCTGATGAATTGCTGTGTGCAGTGCAAAAAGCCTTAGCTTTAGATAATTTGGCAGTAGTAGAGGAATACGTAGCAGGCAGAGAAATTACAGTGGGTATTTTAGATGATCAGGCTTTGCCGATAATTGAAATTTTATCTAAAAATAGCATTTATGATTTTCAGGCAAAATATGATTCTTCTTTGACTGAATATAAATTACCTGCTTTTTTTTCACCTGGTATGTCTCGGAAAATACAGAAATTAGCACTTAAAGCGCATCATGCTTTAGGATGCAGGTGTTTTTCCAGGGTAGATATGATTATTAATCAGCAGGATTGCCCTGTTGTTTTGGAAGTAAACACGATTCCAGGATTTACCAATACCAGTTTACTGCCAAAAGCCGCGCTATTTGCAGGCATTAGTTTTCCAGCCCTTTGCCAGAGAATACTTGATGCTGTTGTTAATTGCGTGGTTAATCCAGCGGCTGATCAGATAAATTGTTCTGCGAACAGGGCAAAAAGAAGTCGTATATTTAATTAAATATACTAGAAGTTCTTTTTTAAGTTGTTTATTTTTAGGGGATTACAAAAAGAAGTTGTGTTAGGTTGTATACTCAAACGTAATTGGTTTGCAATTTTATGATGTCCCCCGGCACCGCATCTTGAAACGTTCTTTAATCGCCAAACCGCAGGCGCAGCGAGCTGTGCCTGCGGTTTGGCTTAATCAGAACGTTCCAATCTAGGGCACAGGGAAACGCCTAAATTTTACAAACCAATTACGTTTGAGTATAATTTTGTGTGGAGTTTATCCTGAAGATAGATTTCCGCTAAAAGATTGCGGGAATCTAATTTATTTTGGCAGAAGGGTCAGAAGGGCGAAAATATGGTTTCGCCCGTATAATTGAAAAATATTGGAATGAGATTGAAATGAACGAATATGTTATCATGCCAAATCATTTGTATGGAATTATATAAATCGGCGTAGAGGCGAATCCGTGTATTCGCCCTATAATAAATAATTTAAATGAGGGATAAGTTTACTGTGCGTGTTCGCACGCAGTTAGGACTGTTTGTGTAAATAAAAAATAAGGGGAGCCATATGGCTAAAATAAAACATGGGAACAGAAAAAAAATACATCGTTTAAGGGCAAAATCAGTTATATCTTCAGGTAAAAAATATTGGCCCAGCATTTTATCCTGGGGGTTGGGCTTAGGTACAATTGTATTTTTATTAATTAATATAAATTCTTTTATTTTTGCTTCTCCGTATTTTACGATCAGTGAAATTAATATACAGGATAATTATTCGCATAAGATTAATTACCCGATAAGTTGTTTGGAGGGCAATTTGAATATTTTTAAGCTGGATTTAAAAGCAGTTGCCAGAGATATTGAAGGGAAGTATCCAAATATTCAGAAGGCTATTGTTAAAAGGGTATTGCCTGAACAGTTAGTTATTGAGATCTTACGGCGTAGCCCTGTAGCGCAAATAGAAATAAAAGAAAACACGGGGACTACACATTTTTTTAGTATTAATGATGAAGGTTATGTGCTGGTTGACTTAGGGGAGAAGCAAAACAAAAAAATGCCGGTAATTTGCGGTATAGGTTTAACATTTGATGATATAGTGATTGGCCACTGCTACAGCAAGGCAAATTTGCAGTGCGGGCTTAGTTTTATTAAGGAATTAAGACAAAGCGGATTTTTAAAGCATTATCGTGTAACTAAAATAGATGTGTCTAATCCGCGGAATCTATTTTTCTTTATTGATGATGCGCTGGAAATAAAAATTGGTAATAGAAAATGGCAGGACAAAATTAAAAATCTTGGAGGTATATTGGAAAGCATGGATATAGATTATTCACAGCAGTATTACCTTGATTTGCGTTTTAAAGATTTTGTTTTTGGAAGGAAAAATAATGAATAATGGCAGTTCAATGGTGTTGTCTTTAGATATCGGCTCAGACAGAACAAAGTTATGCGCTGGGGTGCCAGTGGGTAATGATAGAGTTGAGATATGTGCGGCAGCAATGGTAAAAACAAAAGGTATTAGTAAAAGTGTAGTTACAAATTCAGATGAATTAACAGAATGTATTGAAGCCTTGGTTAAAAAATTGGAAGGGAATAAAAAAAAGCTAAAAAGATTTGTTTATGTGGCAAAAAATAAAAATATTAAAGTAAATTCAATATACCTGACAATTGGTGGAGAACATATATTAACAGTTAATAGTAAAAGTGCTTTAAGGTTATCTGAGCGGCCTGTGCTGGTGAGCAGGCATGATGTTAGCAGGTTGATGGATACTGCGAAGTCTTTGCAACGTTGTGTTAATCGTGAAATTATTCATTTATTGCCACAGGAATTTATGGTTGATGGTTATAAAAGGCTAAAGGATCCCGAGGGAGTTTGTGGCTGTATGCTTACTGCTAAGCTGCATACGATTAGCTGTGAAGCTTCTTTTATGCAGAATTTAATCAATGTAGTTAATAATGCTGGTATTAGTGTTGAGGACGTTATATATTCAGGTTTAGCTGCAAGTTTTTCCGCGCTTACTAAGCAGCAAAAGCATGCTGGTGTGATTTTATTAGAATTCGGTGCGGAGACAGTTGACGCTCTTTTTTTCAAGGAAGATAGTTTGCAATGGACAAGTGTTATTCCTTTTGGGGCTAAGGATATAACTTTAGAAATAGCTGAAAATTTGTCTGTGACTTTTATGCAAGCCGAACAGCTAAAAATGCAATATAAAAGTATGCCGGATGATTCCATGTATAAAATAATTGTTAAAAAAAAATCTGCGGATTACAATACCATTATACCTCAGTATTTAACTGCGGTTGTGGATAAAAAGTTGTTTGAGATAATGTTTTTTATTAAAAAAGAATTAGAATTATCAGGCATACTTTCAAAGGCTGACGCAGGGATTGTTATTTCAGGTGGAATGTCATTTATGGATGGTTTTACTGCAAAATTACAGGAGTTTATGGGGGTGATGGTTAAATTTGGCATTATGCGTGGTTTTGTTAGCAATTTGCCTGCTGCAGGAAGTAATTTTTATGCCGCAGGCATAGGAGCAGTGATGTATGCGATAGATAAAAACAGGAATAAGCCGGTTAAAATGAGTATGCGCCGGAGAGATATTTTTAGGCAGATTGTTGGGAATGTAAAAGATATGTATAATGACTATTTTTGAGTAGTTTCTAATTCATTCGCAAAACCTTAGGCGCAGCAAGCTGCGCCTAAGGTTTGACTTAGGTCAGAATGTTCCAACCTACAGCACAGGGAAACGCCTAAATTTTACAAACCAATTGCGTTTGAGTATAACTATAATCGGTGAGTTAATAAAAATATTATTCGTAGGGGTTTGATTTATCAAACCAGTAATATTTGGCGTTTTTGACGAATGATTGTATAAAAAATGAGGAGAATATTATATGGTAGATTTATTATCAATTCTTAAAGCAATGGTAGCCAGAGATGCTTCTGATGCGCATTTTAAAGCAAATAGGCCCCCTATTTTTAGAATTAAAAGGGAGCTGGTAGAATCTGAATTCCCTGCGCTTTCAGGTGAAGATATTCATGAGGTCATTTGTTTTATGATGCAGGAACATTTTCGTAAAGATTTTGAGCTGCAAAATGAAATTGATTTTGCTTATCATCTTGTTGGAGTGGGAAGGTTTAGGGTAAATGTTTTTAGACAGCGCAATAATGTAGGTATTGTAATGCGTGTTGTAAAAAATAAGATTCCTAGCTTTTCTGAATTAAATTTGACTGATGTTTTTGAAAAAATTTGTTTGTATCAAAGTGGTATTGTATTAGTTACAGGAGCAAGTTCAATGGGAAAATCTACTACATTAGCCTCAATGGTGGAATATCTTAATATTCATAAGAAACGTCATATTATGACAATTGAAGATCCTATTGAGTATATTTATGAAGATAAACAGTCTATTATTAACCAGAGAGAGGTAGGGATTGATACAGAATCTTTTCATAAAGCTTTTCGTTATATTATTCGTCAGGACCCTGATGTAATTTTGATTGGCGAAATGCGTGATGCTGATACTTTTCAAACTGCTCTGGCTGCTTCTCAAACCGGGCATCTTGTTTTTAGCACACTACATTCAGCATATGCGGCTCAAGCAATATATCGTATCCTGGATTTTTTCCCCAGTTCTTTGCACAATTTAGTTAGAATGCAGCTATCTTTTAATTTAAAGGCTGTAACCTGTCAGAAACTTATGCCTAAGGCTGATGGGCAGGGAATTATTCCCGCGGTGGAAGTGATGATTGCTAATTCTACAATAGTGAAACTTCTCAGGGAGAATAAAATAGAACAAATCCAGAAAAGTTTACAGCTTTTTCCTGAAGAAGGTATGTCTAGTTTTAATCAGTCTTTGCTAAGTATGGTAAAAACGAATTTGGTTACTAAGGATGATGCCCTTGCTTGTTCAGATATGCCTGAAGCTTTGGAAATGAATATAAAAGGGATTTTTCTTGATGATAGTCATCAGATTATGGGTGAGTAAAGGAAGGGGTAATAATGTTAAGTTTCGATGGAATTTATGATTTAATTGTTGTCGGGGGTGGCCCCGCAGGATTAACTGCGGGCTTGTATTCTTCAAGAGCAGGCTTAAAGACTTTGTTGCTTAAAGACATATCATTAGCAAGCCAGGCTGCTTTAACAGATAGGGTAGAGAATTATCCAGGTTTTAATGCGATTAGCGGGTTTGAGTTAATGCGTAAATTTGAAGTTCAGACCCAGGCTTTTGGCGTAGAAGTTAAAAATATTGTTGTCTCAGGTATTTCTGCAGGCCAGGATTCTACTTGTTGGACAGTGAAAACTGACACTCAGGAATATAGGAGTCTTGCAGTAGTTATTGCTGCTGGTGCTAAGCCAAGCAAATTAGGAATTCCTGGTGAAAAAGATTTAATGGGTAGAGGTGTGTCTTATTGCGCGGTATGTGACGGAGCGTTTTTCAGAGATAAGCGGATAATTGTGGTTGGAGGAGGAAATACCGCGGTAGAAGAAGCGGAATTTTTAACTAAGTTCGGCAGAAAAGTGACTTGAATTCATAGAAGGGACATGCTCAGGGCAGTAGAAGCTTTACAACAAAGGATTTTTGCTAATCAAAAGATAGAGGTTGTCTGGAATTCTGTATTGAAAGAGATTGTTGGTAAGGATAAAGTTAAGGCCATTAAAATATTAAATTTACAGACAAATCAAGAGGATATTATTGAATGTGAGGGAGTGTTTGTTTTTGTAGGGTTTGTGCCTAACACAGATTTTGTTAAGAATGTAGTAAGTTTAGATAAAAACGGCTATATAAATGTAGATGATAAAATGGCGACAACAGCAAAAGGTATATTTGCTTGCGGAGATTGCCGGCAGACTTATTTGCGTCAGATAGTTACTGCGTGCGGTGATGGCGCGTTAGCGGCATTTTCTGCGGGGCAGTATGTGGCAGATTTAAAGGGCACCGTTTATAGGCAATGATATACTCAAACCTATTACGTTTGAGTATATAAAAAAGGGGGGAGTGGATATGAAAGTCAATAGTTACAAGATGGTAAGTGGTGTGTTTGTTTTGGGTGTAGTTTTTTTGCAGTTATTTATGGCTGCGTCTGTATTTTCAATGGATAAATTTTTTGTTGGGGCGCGTGCTATGGGTATGGCAGGGGCTAATGTCGCTTCAGCAAATGATAATTCTGCTCAGTATTATAATCCTGCTGTGTTTGGATTTTTTGCTAGAAAGGTAAAAGAATCTGTTGAATTTGAAAAGGCAAAGATTGCAGTGGATAATAATAATTTAGGGGTAAGAGATTTGGGTTTTAATGTGTCGTTTGGTATGGGATGCCGTTTACATGAAGATTTGGGCAAGTTATTGGATGATTTGGATAAAATTGATCCAAATTTATTAAGTTCAGCAGGTGTTTGTAATGAATCTGATCTGCAGAAATTGGTTGAAATGACAGAAATATTTACTCGTTTGGATAAACCGGGCAACGCAATTACTGTTGACGCAAGCGGCGGCGCTGCTTTTGGTATGGGGCATTTTGCAGTTGGTGTTTATTCATTTTCTCAGGCAAACGCGCGTGTGGCAAGTGTGGATATTTTAGATTTGGGGATAACTGGTGCGGTAAATATAAATACGGAAATTAATAATGTTACTCTTGCTGGTGATGACGGACAGACATTATTGTTTACGCCTGCTCAACAGGCTCAATTACAAGCGGCTGGTTTAGATAGCACTGCTATTCAGAACATTGATTATGCGGCGCGCCAGGTTGGGGTTAGCGGGGATTATTTGCAGGAAACAGTTGATATTATGAGTACAGTAATTGGCATAACTTCAGGCGCGGTTTCAGGAGGCAGCCTTGAGGACAATACTACTTCAGCAATACTACAGGGGTTTGGGCATTATGAAGTACCTGTTTCTTATGGATATGCGTTGAATGATAATTTGTCTGTTGGTGCGAATTTGAAAATGATGGTTGGTAGGGTGTATGGCACAGAAGTGGTTGTTTTTAATAATGATTCAGGAGATATTCTTAATGACGCGGATAATTATTATAAAGAAACAACAACTTTTGGCATTGACCTGGCAACTTTATACAGGATAAAAAGGTTTAATTTTGGGCTGATGGTGCGTAATATTAATTCACCGAAGTTTGATGGATTTATATCAAAAGGCCAGAGTTTTGATAATATGACTTTGAAGCCTTCGGTAACTACAGGCGTAGCATTTATTCCGTATGAAGGATTTACTGTAGAAACTGATCTTGACCTTACAAAGAATGAAACTGTATTTCCTGATTATAATACACAAAATATTTCTATAGGGCTTGAATGGATGATGATGAGGTTTTTGGCTCTACGCTTAGGCATGTACAAGAATATAGCAGAGAGTGATATTGGTTTGGTTTATACAGCAGGGATAGGGGCCAATCTCTGGTTAGCTCATCTTGATATTTCTGGCGCATATTCAGCTGACCAAGGTGATTATAATGGACATAGCTTCCCTGTAGAGAGCAGGGTTATGGCGCAGTTTAGGCTTGCTTTTTGAGGGGGATCAGATAATAAAAATATTATTCGTAGGGGGTTGATTTATCAAACCCGTAATAATAATGAATTTAATAAAATAATAATAAACAAGGTAATCGGTGAATGAGGCTGGAACATCATTAATTTATCGTTTTAACATAATTAAATTTTTTGCCTCGTTAATAAAATCTGTGGGTAAAAAAGGATTGAAATAGTTTGTAACTTTATATAACAAAAGGAACTATAAGTCAAACCTGTAGGGACAGGCCTGCCTGTGCGTGTTGCACGCAGACAGGCCTGCCTGTTTTTCAGATTTCGCCTTTATATTTCATAGCCATAAGGAGAAAATGCTTATGAAATGGCATAACCCTGATAGCAGAAATAAATTAAAAAGCAATTTATTTCATCAGCCCTGCGGGTAAATATTTTATATAAAGCATAAAATATTTAGGTTAGAAGCTTATTTGTCTTCTATTTTGAATTCTGACTCCTGACTTCTGGATTTTTTTTGAAACAAGAAAAAGACGAATGGAATGGTAAAAACCCGGAAAGTAACCCACAGATTCTGTAAAAGAGCTAATAAAATAGGTATATTCCTGAAACGAAGAAAGGTAAAAAAAATGAACAGGCGATTTAAAAACATTAAATTTATTTTTACAGTTATGCTGACAACCATTACTGTTTGGTTTATGGCTGACTATGTTGTTTATGAATTAAAGAAAATGGGGGTTAATGTCGGAAGAGAGGCGAGAGCGCAATGTGTTGATGGTGTTGACGGCTGCCTCTTTGGATGGAATGCCGATGGTGATGAAGGACAGAATTGGACTGAATGGACCTGGACAGATGATGCCGCTTATGGTAATCTCGGGTGGTTGAAAGATGACGGCAGGGAAATATCTGGACAATGGGTCCCAAGGATGCATCGAAAACATGGATATGTTGAAGGAACATATGGCAGATCTTTGGCTGAAATAGTTACAAATGACAGGGCTCCTTCAACATCAACTGGGGGTGCATTAAGAATTTATGAACTTGATGAAATCTATCGAGCCCAGTGGTATATGTGGCTTGGCAATGAACCTTTATCTTCAACAGAATACGGAAATTCTGGAGTAACAAATAATGACACAGACAGATTTGAATTTTATATAAAAATACATAATACTACTCCAATCGATTATGGTCTTTCAGGTGATTCTGTTATTCATGTGGGAACATATTTATGCGGCGGGGGCAGATGTCCTGATGAAGGTTTTCCAAGTAGTTACAATCAACATTATTATCATTATGTGCGGTTTTCACCAGATACCTGGGTGCATGTAGTATTAAATCGTCATCCTCACCATAGAAGAGGAGAATCTTTTCCAGATGAACCTGTAGATGATCCTGCGTATTCTGCAGGAGTAACTCCGAATCATTATTTTTATGATTTTCATGAAATGTATATTGATGTAGGGGCAGACTATGCGAATCCAACATCATATATAATTGATGAGATGAAGTTTTATTCAACAGGAGATACCCATGAGCCAAATCAGAATGATATTTCAGTAGGATCTGCAAATGTAGCTTATTGGCAGGATGATGATCATTGGGAGCTTGGTTTTGCGGATTTATCTTTAAATACGATCGGTTGTGGTGATGGTTATCACACTACTTTCCAAATAAGATATTCTACAGAACCGATAACAAATGCTAATTTTGACTCAGCTGCAACCATTGAACCGCAATACTATGCTAATGAAAGATGTGAAGGCTGTATTAGCAGAATGTCCACTTGGAGACGTTTTGCATGGGCAAAATTTACTTTGCCTGATGAAATAGAAGCAAATTACAATCGGATTTATTTTGCGATAAAAGATGTAAGTGAAATCGCTGAAGGAGATATTCGTGATGCATCAAGTCCGTATATTCACACTATTGATTATTATTTGAGACCTGACAGTGGCTCAGACACCACTTCTCCAACCCGCTCCAATGGAGTACCAACAGGAGAACTTACAGCAGGAACAACACAAACAACTATTTCATTATCAACGAACGAATCAGCAACCTGTAAATATGGAACGGTCGCGAGTATTCCATACAATGATTTGCCTAACACCTTTTCAACTACTGACAGTATGAGCCATTCCACAATAGTAAGTGGGTTATCAGATGGAAACAGCTATACATATTATGTTCGCTGTCAGGATGAATCAGGAAATCTCAATCCAGACGATTATTTAATTACTTTTTATGTAGCGCAACAACAGGCATGTGATTACTGCTCTGAACAAAATTGCGCGGATTATTTGATTTGCGAGGACTGGGAAACTGGGACTCCGCCAGATCCATGGCCTATAGAAGGCGGTAAAACCTGGCATGGTTGGACTCCTGCAAATTACGGCAATTGCCCAAATGATATCTGCTTGGGAGATATTTCAAATGAGTATGCTCATAGTGGAAATCGATCATTATTGCAATGGAAACAGGCAGGTGGGAAAAGCGCAGTAGATTTGGAATATACTTTCCCTGACACTGGAGTGATATATGTGCGATTTTATCTGTTGATTCCAAATCAGATGGAATTAAATAGCACAGTAACCAATCATTTTATGTTCGTTAACACAGCAACTATTGCAGCTTGTGGCATGGAATTTAAACATTGCGGCGAGTTAAACATAGCTTATGGATATAATCCATACATAGATTGCAGCTCAGTACTTGGTTCAGGAAATTATGTTATTGATGTAAGTACTACTGAAAGTCATGCTAGCGGAGAAGAATTTATTGCGAATAACCAAGATATACCTGTTCAGGATGGGGGTAATAGAAATTATTTTATTTTGCAAGAGCATATTGGCGAGTGGATACTTGTTGAATGGAAAGTAGATTTCATAAATGATATCACATCACTTTGGATAAATGAAGAAGCGCATGTGACGAATTATTCTTATTCTACTCGTGTTTATCCTTATGATAGTGCGCATTCAATTATATTTTCAGGATATGCGCAAAATTTGGAGACTGAGATGCATTATTATATCGATGATATTGTCGTCAGTACTAGTTATATTGGCCCCAAAAATAGAGGGCCTGACACAACTCCTCCCATCCGCTCCAACCCTCAACCCACAGGCCCCCTAACCTCCGGAACAACTCAAACCAATATCTCATTAACCACCAATGAAACCGCAACCTGCAAATACTCTACAACTCCAAACACAGCTTATTCTTCAATGACAAACACATTTTCCCGCACCAACTCCACTACTCACTCCCAAGCAATCACAAACCTATCAGATGGAACCAGCTATACATATTATGTTCGGTGTCAGGACACAGCAACTCCTCCAAACCAAAACACAGCTGATTTTGCAATCAGCTTTAGCATAGCAAACGCGGCTTCTGACACAACTGCTCCAGTACGGAGCAATACTTTTCCTCAAGGAGAGTTAGACGCTGGCACAACAAGTATAGACATAAGTTTAGGCACAGATGAGAATGCAACTTGTAAATATTCAGCAATAACAGGTAGAAGTTATGCAGAGATGACACAATTTACAAATACCACAGGCACAAATCATTTAACCGAAGTAACTGGCTTGGAGAATGGTTTTACATACAATTATTATGTAAAATGCAAAGATGAATCAGATAACATAAATACAGATGACTTTGCAATTACGTTCAGCGTAGCTGATACACAGGGCACAAATAATAGTACAAGCAGCAGCGGTGGCAGAAGTTGTTTTATTGCTACAGCAGCGTATGGCACGCCTTTGGCTGAAGAAGTGAAAGTTTTGAGTAGATTCAGAGACAAACACTTACTGACAAATTATTGTGGCAAAATATTTGTTAATATGTATTATAAATATAGTCCGAAGATGGCGGAATATCTCAGGGATAGTGGTTGGGCAAGAAATGTGGTTAGGTTGATGTTGAGGCCTTTGGTAAAGGTAACAAAGTAAATTACAATGTAGGGGGTTGATTTATCAAACCCGTGACAATAATTTCATAATAATAATGAATTTAACAATTATCAAAATATAAAGGGCATGATGAATCATGCCCCTACAGATTAAATTTAAATGTGATATTCGCATTAATCGCTAGATTTTTTAAACCTTGAAATAAAAAAATTATGTTAAAACAAGTATTTGTTGCTTTAAGTGGAGGGATTGATTCTGCGATAGCTGCTTATCTTTTGAAAAAGCAGGGTTATGATGTTATTGGGATAACTATGGATTCAGGCTATAAGACTGACAGCCTGGAGCAGGCGAAAATAGTTGCCGGGCAGTTAAATATTCCTCATTATGTTTTTGATTTTCGGAAGCAATTTAAAGTGGAAGTAATAGATAATTTTTGTCAGCAGTATTTAAGAGGCTTTACACCAAATCCTTGTGTGCGGTGTAATCAATTTATGAAGTTTGGATTGCTGATGCAAAAGGCTTTAGAAAATGGCGCTTATTTTGCTACAGGACATTATGCAAGAATTGCTTATGTTAGGGAAAAGAAACATTATCTAATAAAAAAAGCTTCAGATAGTAGTAAAGATCAATCTTATGTTTTATATATGTTAAGCCAAAAACAGCTGGCGTGTTTGCTTTTGCCTTTGGGAGAAATGAAAAAAGAGGACGTTATTTTTCTTGCGCGAGAATTAAAATTGCGATGCAGTAAGAATAAAGAAAGCCAGGATATTTGTTTTGTGCTTGATAACAATTATGTAAAATTTATTTCACAGATGCATCCTAATTTTGCGCTTAAGCCAGGGAAAACAATTAACTCTAATGGAGATATTATCGGTGAGCATAAAGGTTTTTTGGCGTATACGGTTGGACAGAGAAAGGGGCTGGGTATTGCTTCTAAACTGCCTCTATTTGTTTTGAATATTGATGCGCAAAACAATACTTTGCTTGTTGGCACGCAGGAACAACTTTATTCACAAGTATTTGAAATGCGTGATGTTTTTTTCTCTGACCCTGTTTATTATAATCAGGCAGAGTTTTTTGCTGCAGTAGGAGTACGTTATCACCATCAGCCAGCTAAAGCGCGGGTAAGAAAATTAGTAGGCGATGATATATGGCAGGTAACATTTAATCAGCCGCAAAAAGCAATTACTAATGGCCAGGCAGCAGTTTTTTATAAAGATGAGTTTGTGCTTGGAGGCGGGATGATTGTCAATCATTAAAATGGATATACTCAAACCTATTACGTTTGAGTATACATCTAAACATTCTTAAGAAATTGTAATACTCATTTGTAGATTCCCTGCAAGTAGAAGATGATAAACGGCAGGATACACAATAAGATGCTGTCGCTCACTGTCATTCCCGCAATTTTTTAGC
>QNCH01000001.1 GCA_003645745.1 Candidatus Omnitrophota bacterium | reverse complement strand
TGTCATAAAATTACAAACCAATTACGTTTGAGTATAAATTGGGGAAACTGCAACACGAGCATATTGCTTTAGATCTTTTACGTGACATCACTTCAATTGTTATCACATTGTTTAAAAAGCTGACTTTGCCAAAAACAAATCCTTTGACAGGATATGTTTTATTTAGTATTGTTTTTATTAGCCTTGTTGGTCTTTCTGGTTAGGTTTCTTTTTGTCAAAACAATTATACCAAACCAGTCAACAATGCTATTTTTTTGTATTTTTCCCCACAGATTCTGTAAAAGAGCCAAAAATTTTAATAATTTTTCCAAATTTTATCAATGAAATGCTATAATATAAATGATAACGAAATTTAAACGTTAATGGATTTTTGCTAAGATAGCTTGAAGGAGTAAACGCAGAAGCGTCGCTATACCCTATATGTTTTAATATACTCAAACGCAATTAGTTTGTAAAATTTAGGCGTTTTCATGTGCTGCATCTTGAAACGTTCTACCTTAGGCGCACTAAAGATTTGCGAATGAAAAACGTTTCAAGATGCAGCACAGGGGAATGTCATAAAATTACAAACCAATTACGTTTGAGCCTAACAATGAAACTTATAAAACAATATATTCTGGATAAATTTTTAAAATTTTTTTTGTTTTGCTTAACTACTTTTATCTGTTTATCATGGGTCATTGACCTTTTTGAACATTTAGATGAAATTGCTAAAGCAAACGTTCCTTTATTTGTGCTTTGCGATTATTATTTATCTCTAACACCTTTTATCTTTACCAATATCAGCCCAATCATAATGATTCTCTCAGTTATGTTTACTTTGGGCAGCTTGAATAAACATAATGAAATAACAGCAATTAAAGCAATCGGGATTAATCTCTGGAGCATTATCTGGATTTTTCTAATCCTTGGCTTTTTGCTTAGCGCGATTAGTTTTACGGTAAATGAAATAGTTAAACCAAACGCGTCATTGCATGCTGAAGAACTTAAAGAAACGTACTTTAAAACAGTACAAAAAAAACAAAAAAATAAAATTATAAAAAATCTTACTTTCTATGGTTCACACAACAGAATTTTTATTATTAACAGCTATGACATAAAACGCAGGAAAATGCAAAATGTAACTATTTCTGAAAACAACGCCCAGAACCAATTATCCAGGCAAATAGCAGCAAAACAAGCCCTATGGATAGAAAATTGTTGGATATTCTATGATTGTGTTATTACTGAATACAACAACGGTGAATTAGCAAAGGATCCGCAGTATTTTGCAGAAAAAGTTATTCCTATTGACGAACAGCCAAAAGACATAAAAAGAGCCAATGTAAAGCCTTTGTTTATGAATTATTGGCAATTAAAAAAATATATCCGCAGGCTCAAGGCAAATGGATTTGACGTACAAAAAGAACTTGTTATTTTTTACAACAAAATAGCCTTTCCCTTAGCTAACCTGCTGCTCATCTTCTTTGCTGTGCCAGCGAGCTTAAGGCATACGCGCTCATCTAACAATCTCTTTGCCATAACTCTGAGTATTATCAGCGGATTCAGCTACTGGGGCATAAACGCGGCCTGCTTATCTTTAGGTAAAATAAACGTGTTGCCTGCCTTAGCAGCAGCATGGCTGACAAATTTTATTTTTTTATTTGTTGGAATTCTTATGGTTAGCAGAGTGAAAAAATAAAATATACTCAACCGTAATAGGTTTGAGTATAAATTCCCTGAATTTATGGCCTTCTAAAGCAGCCATAACAAAAAATCAAGGGCACATTGTAATGTGCCCCTGAAATATTTGCCTAGCAATAAATAACCTTATGCCCACTTGCCTGGTTTAACGTAAACTGTCATATACTCAGTTTCAATATTTGTAGTAGATGTCGCACTAATTGACTGTAATTTATCATTCATTGCTTCAGCAATTTGCTGGTCTCCAAGATTAATAATCAATGGAGAATTATTGCCTAAAACAGCCCTAATCATTGCGCCATAGGTCTTTTTATCCTCTGTGGTTAAATTATTGCCTGTACCAAAAATCATTGTGCTTACTGCCTGGCATAAGCAAACATCAAGGTTAATTACCTCACCTTTACCTAAGTCCAAGGGAAAAAGAGAATAACTTACATTTTCATTACCTTCCTGTTTTTTCATTTCTATAACCTGAGTTTTTAAACTTCCCTGTTTTTCTTCATTAGCAACCAGATAATGCACTGCGCCTAACTTACCATGCCTTGCCTCAAGCACACCTTTAACTGATTCCGCGGTAATTGTACTTGCTGTATTTATCCCCTTACCCTCAAATTCTCCAACATTATAAGAATCGATAACTTCAATTTGCTTGGTTTCATACCCCATTTCTGTAAGAAAACTCTCGGGATTTACATCTTCTCCCTCAAATACAACCACAATTTTATTAGTCTGGCTCAACAAATTAAGCATTGGTTGTGTGGCTATGCCATTAACCTTTACTTCAACTCCCTGCTCAGTCTTAGACGAAACCTGTCCAAATGCCTTTGCAGACACAACCAGATAATTGCTTTCATTTACTTGCGGTGTATTTCTTTCCGTATCAGAAATTGGTTCAATTACAGCTTCAGCATTTACTGTACGCAGCATTTTCTGAAAATTTACCAATACTCCGCCAATATTAGCAATATTTGTATCTAATGCATCCATACCTTCCGCAGCTTTGCTCAACATTGCCCTATCTTGCTTGTTGTCTGTATTTAAATTTACCGGGCTGATTTCAATATTCACTTTACCCTGGTTGCTCTGTTTATCAGCAGAAACAATTTTTACACTCACCTCTCCTGTCTTATAATCACCAGGATTAACCCTGATATAAGCAACATCTTGTGTATTAATTCCAGCTTGCACGCAAGCTGTCTGAACCGCTTGCGGCAAATTATCCGAGTCAAATACAATTCCCTGCTCTTGCGGCGCAACGTTTAACTGCTCTGCTGCCGCGTTCTGTATCGCAGCAACCTGCGCTCCGGGAAGTTGCCCTGACAAAACCTGAGCTTGTTTTTGCGTAACAAATTCATTCAAACTAACTTGATTATAGACAACAGGAGAAGTATTAATTGCTGCCTGAGCTAAACCCAAATCAATCTTTGCTTCTAAATTATCAATACTTACACCAACATCAGCTAAGCTGTCAGCTAAAACCACTACAGCTTCTGTTTTCTGCTTTTGCGTGCCGCCAATCACTGCTGCTAATGTAGTCTTTACCTGAGGCAAAATTGTCTCTGCCTGCTCCGTTGTTATATTTAAACTATTAACTACAAATGCAGATGCCTTTCCCACTACATCTGTACCCATAATCTGTGACTGAGATATACTTGTTATAATGGTTGATTCTATTTGGCCAGGTTCTATACTTGCCCCAGTTTCCTGAGCAATCAAATTCTCTAATTTTGAGATTGCTTCTGTTTTTTGCTCTTGCGTGCCAATGATTACTGCTGCCACTGTACTCTTTACCTGAGGCAAAATTGTCTCTGTTTGAGCATCTGTTATATTTATATTCAGATTATCCGCTGCAAGCACAGATGCCTGCGCAACAATTTCCTGTTTCTCAGCCATTACAGAAGAAATATTTGAAATAATCTTTGTTTCCAATTCATCTACATTCAGATCTGCTGCCCCTAAATTAGTTAATTTAGCTGATAAAGCCTGTACTGCTGCTGTTTTTTGTTCAGGATTACCAGTAAGCACTGCTGTTACCGCGTTTTCAAGCACAGGCATTACAACTGCGGCTCTGTCTTCACCTATGCCTAAATCTGCTAATATTGAATGCGCCGCGCTTGTAACTACTTCTTTTGTGCTGCATTCAGCCTGAAATATGCTTGTACTAATGTCTTTGCTCAAATTATCAACGTTTGTGTTTACACCAACACTATTTAAATTATTTGCTAAAACCTGCACTGCTTCTGTTTTTTGATCTTGTGTTCCTGTGATCATTATTGCTGCTGTAGTTTTTACCTGAGGCATTATTGCAGTCAAAGCATCTGATTTTTCTATGCCAAGCTGCGCAATTAAAATATTCGCGGATTTTGTAATAACTTTACTTTGTTCCATAGCCTTGCCGCTTATGCTGGTAATTATAGTGTTTACTAATGTCTCAACTTTACCTGTGTCTGCAAACAGTTTACCTGTTCCGATCAGGCCTTTCTGCTCTATAGCACTAACCACTTCCCCTTTTACCGTATCTAAATTTATTGCAGGATCACTCATCTGCGCGCTTAATTCACGTGTTACCACTGCTGTTTGCGCCTTTGCCACAGGGCTGGATTGGCCTGTACTAATTAAACTATCGGCTAAGTCAGCTAAAATTTGTCCGGGATCAGCGCTAAAATCAATTTCTGTTAAAGCTAAAGACACAACTGGCATAACTGCTGATTGAGCAGTTTCAGCTTTAGCTAATAATACATTTGCTTCATTACGCGGCATTTGTGCCAACTGCTTATCTGTCGCGTTATAAACTAATACGCTGCTATTATCTCCAATGTCAATAACAATTTTATCACCCGCGCTGCTTACCTCTAAAGGCTCAAGCATTTGGCTGACCAGAGTATTAAAATCAGCTGTTTCGATCTCACCTATCGTTGTCTGGCCTTGTGTTTCCGCTTTTTCAACTATGCCCTCAAATATCTTTGTAACTTCAGCTTTTATCTGTGCCGCATTCATCTGAGGTTTCTGGGCAGCTACCGCGCCAACAGTCTGCACTACCAAACCCGCTAATTGCTCTTTATCTTTGAGCTCTTCAGTTTTCCCCACTGTATCAGCCTGAAATTGAGTAAGCTTCGCGCTGTTTTCTTTGTCAACTTCTACTAAAACCTGTAACGCGCTTTTAACCTGCATAACAAATTCCTGCCCACCTACGCCAACCGCTGGCTGAGCATAAACTAAACGAGCTGCAGGCAAATACATCCCTAAATTAGCAATTAAAAAAGACCAAACTACCACAACACTTACCTGCCTAAAAAATCCGTACTTCTTCATCCCCCCTATCCTCCTTTCAAAAGGTTAAAAAATAAAAATAAATTAGATTTCCTGCAAGCAAGACATACCCGCTAAAAAATTGCAGGAGTCTGTCCTGCTTGCTATGCAGGAAATGACATTATAGGATATCCTATAATCAATCCTACCCGCTTTATCATCACCATTTTGTGTCATTCCCGCAATCTTTTAGCGGGAATCCACATAGGCAAAATTCAACCTATACTCAAACGTAATAGGTTTGTAAAATTTAGACATTTCCCTGTACTGTAGATTGGAACGATCTGACCTAAGACAAACCGCAGGCGCAGCTTGCTGCGTTAAGGTTTGGAGATAAAAAAACGTTTCAAGATGCAGTGTGAGGGGAACGTCATAAAATTGCAAACCTATTACATTTGAGTATAACACAGCTCCTTTTTGTAACCCCTTAAAAATTTAAACAAATTAAAAAAACTCCTTATATATTAAATTAGATGGTTATTTTATTTCTATTAGAGGTATGGGCATGCCCATACCCTACAGGATTATTGTTTTTATTAATTTTCATTTTTACTTTTCTCCAATTGCGATAGCTGCCGCCATTCTTCTTACAATCTCGCGCCTACTGTATGCAACGCATCTATTAATTGTACGGGCAAAGTGTTAATCTTACCAGCATTATTTTCTCTAAAAGTCCCGCTGACTGCTTCAAGTACCTGGTTACGTAATGAATCAAAACCCATGCTTTGTTTTGTACCTTGAGTCTGCGAGTCAACTCTAATCTGTTCCTGAACAACCTGTCCGTCTGCGGCAACCACAAACCTCTTCAGATCAGGCTGGCTCTGCATTGCTGATAAATAATTGTCTTTATCTTCTTGTTTTTGAACCTGTCTTGAGAAAACTCCTGCAGTATAAATTTCAACTGTTTCTACTTTGCCTTTGTTTACTTTTATCAGCATACTTAATTCAGGAGTATTTCCCAATCCTTCTGTTCGCGCAAAATAGGTTATATTCCCAGCAGTAATTTTAATTGCTGAATTAGCTTCAGTAATTCCATTGTCGTTAAGAAAATCATTTATAGTAACATATTTTGAATCTTTGCCCTGTCCCAAAACAATACCTAAACCAGCTAATTCCTGCGCAACAGTTGCTTGTTCAGACACATCTTTGCCAACCTGCATTTTATACATATCGTTTGTTTCAGTAAAGCCAGCAACATTCGAACTTAATTCTACGTCTTTTTCAAACAAAGCTTTTGTCTGAGAACACACACTGATCAAATAATTTGATTCTGAATAGCTGTCTTTATTACTAATCAATCTATTCGCAAAATTCAGTAATTTACTTTTCGGTTCAGCATTCATCGCATAATTAGTTACTAAATTACTTATTTTATCCAAACCAGCTCCGCTTTCTAATTTGTTCACAATCGCAAAACCAACAACCAACATTCTATAATCTTTAGAACTATTTACGGTTAAGCCTGTGTGCAAAATATTAAATGCCTGTTCAACCTCTCCTTTGCGGAAAGACTCTAAAGATTTATTTGCCGCAACTTGTTCTTGTTCTGTAAGCGCTAAATCATTAAAGCTTGCTAACAAAGTATCAACTGCGGACTGAAATTTCGGATCAGCAGATAATACTGTTTGAGAATCAATAACTTCTGCTTTTTCTAATGGAGTATTTATTGTTCCTACCAACTCTGCAATAATATTAATTGCAGCAGTTGCATACTTGTCTGCATTATATGCTCCTTTAGCTGCACGCAAATTACCTACTGCCCCACCAAACTTATTAATCAGTTCAACATCTTTGATTCCATAAGCACGTGCAAAATCATCTGCGCTAAATGCTTTTCCCTGTTCAATCTTTACTGCTGCTGCATACGCTGCTGCCTTGACTCTGTCTGATAAAGACACCAGCGGGATATTAGATTTAGAATGACGCTTTTGCAGAATTTCAGCGCAAAGGTTGAGATTGCCTAATTTATCTTTTGCCATATTAAATGCCGGAACAAAATAAGCATCTATGGCCTGATTTCTTTTTGCTGCGCTAAGCTTAACGTTCGGCGCAACAAAATTCTCCATACCCTGCACAAGAATTTGCTCTGCTTTTTCTGCTTCTTCCTGTTCCAGGTAAATTTCAGCTAAGCTCAAATACGCGTTATTTCTTAATTTATCTGTATCTGGCATTTTAGCTATTGCCTGCTTAAAACTTTGCTCTGCTTTAGTCAGATTTTTCTGCTCTAGATGAACTGTGCCTAAACAATAATGCACTGTGCCATGATCAGGAACAAACCCGCTGATTTGTTTTAAGAACATAATCGCAGAGCCTTTGTCTTCAATTTTAAGCGCTCTTTGCGCAAGTGTAGAAGCCGCAGAATCAAAATCAAAATCTTCTCTTGCATCTTCAGGCAATTTTTTAATATTATTTAATGCTTTTATGCCATAGGTAACAGAATTTATCGGCATAGGAGTTTTAAGCCCCAGATAAGCATCACTTAATCTAAGCTCTGTCTGGGCTAATTGATTTAAAAACTGCTTCTTTTGCTTGGCGGAAAGTTCTTTGTTTTTAAGCAAAGAGTTTACATTATTAGTTTTTCCATCAAGCAAGCCGTCTATATGCGTTAAATTACCAGGGGTTAGATAACCCAAATTCTGATCAGTATAAATACTTGCTAACCCCAAACACGCGCTAATTCTTTCTGCTGCGCTACTCTCAAGATTATCAATAACTTTATTAAAATTACCAACTGCATTTCTAATTAAATCTGCTTTATTTTCCGTATTCTCAGGTTTCTGAGCTTCTTTTATTTTACTCTCTGCTGCAGCTACATAATATTCTCCAATACTAACATCTGTGCCGGCAAACCAGTTCACTAAAGTAATTTTCTGCTCCTCAGCTTCTACGCTCAAGCTTGCAGCCTCTGCACCAGAGGCCTGCCCAGCAAATTTATCATCTGAAACCTTGTCCATTAGCCCTTGCAGCATTGAAGCTATGCCAAATCCGCCGACATTCCCCAGCATAGACTGCATACTCCGTAAATTAGAAAACTCTTCAGGTTTTAAATCATGGCCTGCTTTTGCAAAATAACTAAGTATAGTTTCCTGCTGATCCTTTGATAAACTGCCAAAATCAGTTACATTTGTTAAGCTCAGCTTGCCAAACTCATCTGCAAGTTCAGCTGAGTGTTCGCTTAAAAATTCTAACACAACACTTAATTTTTCCGCATTAGTAACTTGAGTTTGCTCAAGCTCAGGATTAAATAATAAACCTAAACTTAAAGGATTTTCTTTTAACTGATCTATGCCTGAATTATCTGCTATTTCTTTTAACTCTGGAATACTTAATTCAAATTTTGCATAAACCTGCTTTAAATTCTCTAATTTCTCTTTTAAGCCTGTATTAATCGGCATCCCAGACATTGTTAAAGTTTCTTTTAGTTTCTTAAGAATTTGTTTTAATCCAGAGCCTTGTAATTGGTTTGCTTTAAGGCCTAAACTCAACATTAATGGCAGTTTTTTAAGGCCATTGCTCAGATTTAGGTTACTCTGATCTTTGGCAATTGCCTGTTCTAAATACGCTATCTTTAATTTTGTATCTTTAAGATCATTAGCAACTAAATCCAGAACTGCAATTTGAGTAGATAATGCTTCATATAATGATAGTTTCCCAATGCTGCCTTTGGATTCAATCGCGCCAAACACTGCTTTGCCTAAAGCAAAAGGATCATCTATATTCTGAATCCCTTCTAAATTGGTAATAATCTTTACTTTTGTTGCATGATCAAAAGATGATTCTAAAACTATTGCTTTTGCAGTGTTGAGCCTGTCTTCCTGAGCAATAGAAGATACCTCAGAAGTAATCTTCTTAGATAAATCTTTGTATTGCCCTATATCTTTCTCAAGCTCTGCTAATACTGCTTTTGGCAGAGCAAGAGGATCATCTGTATGCTGAATATTTTTTATTTTGCCAATCAGCGCGTTCCGATTAACCGCTTTTCCAAAAGACTGGATCACTGCGATTATATGAATTAGTTTATCCATTGTTGCAGACGATAGCTCATTTACTGAAAACAAATCTTCATCCAATAAAAACCAAAGCAGCATTGCAATTGAATTCCTCAGGTCTTTGCCTCTGGATTCCGCGAGCTTCATTAACTCAGTTTTAACTTTATCATCCGCTTTTTCCAGAGTTTCCAATGCATTCATCGCAACTACACCTGAAGCGCTCAAAGTATTGCCGTCTAAAAGGCCTCTTTGTTCAAGTCCCTGTTTAAACTCTTTCTTTTCAGAGTCTGTAAAATTTTGCATACTATCTTCTCTGGATTCATAAGACTGCGCGGTAATTGTAGTGTGCGCTTTACCGCTCATTGAAACTATTGTCGGCAAATCAGATACTTTAATTAATTTATTGGTTGAATCAACTGCCTGCGCTAAACTATCTGCCATACCTATAGGAACAGCTCTATGATCAATTTTGCCAGTTAAATTTAACTTTGGGCGCGCATCAATAAATGCCTGAATCTTTTGCTTGTTTGTTTTCGATAATACGCTAAATACTGGGTCATTGCCCTTATTTTTTCTGGACTCAAAAAAATCAATAATATTATTTAATTTTGTTTGTAACGCGTCCACAGCGCTTGGCGCGCTTTCAATTAATTTAATGTTTGTGTCTGAACCAAAAGATTCATAAAAATCTTTTTGCATTTCCTGTATCTTTTTCATTTCTATTGGATTATGTGCTGTTTCAATTAAACTGTCGATAAATTCGCCGGTAAGTGTGTCATAGATGTCTGACAACCCTTTATACATCATATCCTTTTGCTCGGAAATACCGTTTTGCGCAAAAACATAACTTATTTTGATAAAATCAGTAACCTTTGCAATTGTCTCTTCGCTGATTCCATTGTCCTTTAATTTTTGAGTAAACGCGCTTACTTCAACCTGAGCATTTCCTAATCCTGCCATTACTGCTTGCGCCTGCTCAGGGCTAACATATTGTTCCAAAATATATTTCGCGGTTCTCTGATCAACTGTTTGCGCGTCATCACTGACTTTGCCCACATAATGCACGGTTAACGCGTTATAAACAGGTGTATAATTTTTCTCAGGATCTTTTTGATTCTCAAAAACAAATCCGCTGTTTTCTGAATTTGTCTCATTAAACACAAATTCCCATTTACCATTGTTGGCTGGATTCTGCAATTTCAAGCCGCGGTCCCTTTTTAATAATTGTTCCACATCAAAATCAACACTTAATGGGTCAAAAAAAGCATGAACATCAACTTCGCCTTCAACTTTATCCATTACTCCTTTAATTGAACGGTCAGCAAAACTAACGTCTGTGCCGCGGCAAGCGCTAAGATTATAGAAAAACATAACTTTTTCTTCAGCTGTTCTTTCTTTCTCTAAATATCCTTCAATCTGATTTGTGTCCCTTTGTTCAACTAATAAATTGTTCGCTGAATTTAAAGCTGTATCAACCAAAGCTTGTGCCTGCTCTGAAGTTATCTTCAATTCTGTTTCTATCTCTGTAATAAGCTCTGCTTTAATTTTCGCGTTATGCAAATTAGACACTACTTCTAAATTAATCTCTGTATCATTGTTAACTTTATTTACAATTAACGCGCAAGCCTGGTTTACTTGCTCAGCAGTTAATTTCTTTTCTTTAAATTCTGTGTTTTCCTGGAGTTCTGCGGTAACTAAACCACTTAGCTCTCCAGCTTCAAGTTTATCTGTCCTATACACAAGCCAGCCTGTTTGCTGATCTTTAAATATTACTGTATAGCCTTCTCTTTGATACATTTCCAGCATTTCGGTTGTAATAACCTGTTCATCTATTCCTTTTAAGCCTGTTAAGCACACATGAACTTTGCCGTTCTCTAAATCTATGCTTTGCAAAGCTTCTGATTCAGTATCTGTTCTCTCTAATTTATTTTCAGAATCAAATAAACGCATACCTTTATTTTCAGCATTATTTAAAACTGTGTTTATGCCGTAAAACGCGCTGGATAACTGCGAAACAGGAGCAATGGTGCCGGAAAATCCGCTTATATCTGCGCCAACTTTCCTGGCCATTCTCATTGCCCTGGCCATGGTGGTAATTAATGCACGGCCTGAAAGACGCATTTTCCTGAGCAGAGGCTCTACTTGCTGTCCTTTGGTTTTTAATTCCTCTGACATTAAATCCTTGCCCACAACTTCTGTATGGCCGGCAAGATAAGGGTCGCTAATCTGTAAATCAGGCGCTAAGTTTTTATTGGCAAAAGGTTTCATTAAGCCGCTCGCATCATCATAACCCATTGCCCCGCCTTCATACTGGCGCAGAACTTTTACTCTGCCGGATAAAGAAGCTTTAACTGTAGTTAATATTTTCTCGTTTGTCCCATTCTCATTAACCAGCACAATATCTCCGTTGTCATACTTTACTTCAAACTCGTGTTTATCCCCAGATTCAGTAGTTATACCGTTTTCATTAATATACTCAACTAAAGCCTCTTTAGCTTTTTTATTATAAGCTACGCCTTTAACATTATAATTATACGGGTCTGCTAAGCTTTTATACTCTTCATAAGACATTGTACTATCTTCAAAAGTGTCCCGATGCTGCACACTAAATTCTAATAACCCTCTTTCTGCTTTAACCCGCTCTACAGGATTATCAAAGTCTTGTTTAGATTCAACCATTCCCTGCTTAACTATTCCCTGCATTGCTTTGTGCACAAATAAAATCGCGTCTATTTCTGTGTCTGTTAATATGCGCGCATCTTGTCCCTGCTGAAAACGATTCTTGCCGAACATTGTATCAACTTCGTCATGGATTACCTTACTGTCTCCAAAAATCGCGTTATGTGCCTGCTTAACCCATTTTTTCTCGCCCCAATTAAATTTATTTGCCTGCTGCGCTTCAAGTGCAAGAAATCCCCAGGCATCAGACTCTATGTAAATAACATCAGCATCATTAATTCTTTGAATCAGCTTTTCTGCGTTATCTCCGCCCTTTTCTAAAATCTTTAAATCTTCCTGCGTAAATTGCAATGAAGTTATGCCTTTGCTTGCTGTTTCTAAAACCGTATATATTTGCGCGCTCTGCATTGCATAACCTTTATCCTGACATACTAAACTAAAATCTTTCTCATTTGTCTGCCTGAACGCGGGCAAAATATTTAATTCAGCATCAATATAGCCCTGATCTATTAAATCTTCAATCAAAGCATCAACATTATCCTGCCCCACAAGATCAGCAAAATCAGCTTGAGAAACTACAGCAAGGCTTTGGAAAAATTCGCCTCTTTCTCCTAATTCTCCGTTTCCTTTAAAATCATCCTGTACTGCATCTTTAAGTAAGGGCTTATTATGCAAAACATTTACTATTTTTCTGCCTGTAAACTCAGCAGTAAATGCTGCAGCTACTGTAAAAATAGCTTTGGTTTTTCCTGTGCCTGCAGGTATTTCCCAGAATGTTTCAGGGTCAAAAGCTAATTTTAAGACTGATTCCAACTGGTTTACATCATTGCGCACACTCAGCTCATAACCTCTAGACTGCGCAAATTTATCTAAAATCGTGTTCATTCTTCTTGCCATTTTCTGCTGCGCCTTATTGCCAATATCTTCTTTGATTTTCCAGATAATATTGCCATCATCATCTTCCGCAGATTCAAGTTCAAATACCTCGCTGTTAATTGAAATTTTGCCGCTTTCAACTTTTAAAAGCCCGCCATCTTGATCAATTGTAAGATCAAATTCCTGTTTTATCCCTGAACTATCCACTGCTATATGAATAATACCAGTCTTTTTGTCAAATGCTTTTACTTCAATCTTGCTTGCCTGATTAAATTCTAAAACAAGATTCCCTGCATCATCTTTAACAACCAAACTTATCGCTTGATTGCCGGCAATCAAGCTTTCAATTAAAGCGTTTACATTCTCACCCTCACCCATTAATTGCTCCTGATCAAGCGCGTACTTAGGAGCTATTTTCACATTCTCATCTTTTGCAAATTGTTCTTTATCCTTTCCATTAATCTTCCATAAATCACTGACTTTAATCCCAACCTTATCTAATAACTGGCCAGTTTCTATTCCAAGTTTTTCTGAAATTGCACTAAGCTCATTTGTTGTTTCTATTTGCCCTATGTTTTCCCGCAAGGTTTCTAATTGTTGTTTAGCGCTTATTAGTTTTGTCTGCTCTAAACCTAATCTCTCTTTTGTCCTTGTCTCTCCCTTTGCAGGCAAGCTCGCTAATTGCTCCGCGTTGAATTTTAAATCCTTTTTAACTTCCGCTAATTCCGCGTCTATTGTTTCGCTTAATTTATCTTCAATTGTTTTGCCTTCTAATCTGCCTTGTATAGATCCTAGATTTAAATCATATTGCGCCAAAAACTCCGCATTAATACTTAAACCTTTTGCTCTGGCAAATTCACTCATTGCGGAATCCCCGCTAACTAATGAGGCTTTAAGCTCACAATTGCTCTTTTCTGCTAAACTTTCAAGACTAACTCCTTTAACTTTAGCATACTCTGCTATGCTGATATCTCCAATCCGGCTGCGTAATTTTTGCGCAGACTCAGAATCTTTGCCTAATTTCGCTTCTATACTGATTATAGTATCTGTATCACTTATTCCCGGTGATTGAAATTCTGAAATATCTATGCCCAGCTTTTTAGCTTCTTCTAAACTTACTTGATTTTCCCAATGCTCAGGAGTGCCGCCAAGTATAGAAAGCTCTGATAATGTTGTGCCTTCAAAAGCATTGCCTTTTTCAATACTTATGCCAAACTCATTCTCCATTTGCGCTGCATCCAAACTCAGGCTTTCCTGAACCATGCCAACGCTAATGCCAACCTCTGAGCATACCTCTGATACGCTTATACCTGAACTGCCGCTTTCATTAATTGTACTCATCACACCAGTTGCAGTTAAACTGCCTGAATTTAATCGGTTAGTTAATGTTCCATCTTCTAAATTATACTTTGCCTCTAATCTAGTTAAGTTTGCTTCTATTCTGCTGTCTTCTTCTGTATTTAACGAGCTTAAATTAATCTTATTTCCTAAGCCTTGGCTATCCTCAGAATAACTAATTACTGAACCCATATTTGTATATGCAAACGCCTTAGCAGATGCCCCGCCGCCTTTTTCAGGCAAAAGTTCAGCTA
The DNA here is from genome assembly GCA_003645745.1 of Candidatus Omnitrophota bacterium. Classification (GTDB taxonomy): domain Bacteria; phylum Omnitrophota; class Gorgyraeia; order B26-G9; family B26-G9; genus B26-G9. Next base: position 21,495 of record QNCH01000001.1, on the reverse strand, counting down.
ATATCTCTGCTGTATAAGGATCAACACCGCAGGTTTGCAGCATTCCAGAAAATGTATTTTCTACATAACCTTCACGAGCAAGCATAGAAAAAGTATTCTTTGCAGACGTAACCGCTTTTACCCCTGCATTAGCAGTTCGCTTTAACAAACTTGATTTAGCTAAATTACCAATGCCTTGAGCAGCACTGCTGCCTAAAGACCAAGCAACACCCATACCAAAGCCAACCGCTCCTGAGATAGCAATATCTTCAAGTGATTCTTTGCTGAATAAATCACGGGAATCATCATTAAGAATCTGATAAATCTCTGAGCCTGAAGAAATCGCGCTAAATACTCCGCCCATACTTGCTGCTTTAAGCACTGGGTCATTAACTAATTTTGCCGCTGCTCTGCCAACAGTAGAGCCAAGAGGGGTTGCATACAAAATCTCTCCAGGTTTACTTAACATTTTCCTGCCCAGCCCAGCTGCTGCTCCGGTAGCCCATCTCAAAGGCGGAAGTCCAAGCACTGCGCCAAAAACAAAACCCTGTAAAATCGCGTCTTCAATATTACCCTGCCCAAATTCAGCAAGCTTTTCTACTCCCCAGATATGATCTTCTATTGGAGTAGTCTCTATTAATGCTTCAACTACTTTTGCCCCTGCATGGAAAGGTATAGATATCCGGCCAACACCAAGGCTGGTTTCTGCTACTCCTAAAGCTGTATCTGCTGCCATACGTCCAGCGTAAGTTGCACGCGTAGCTCCTTTGCCTAACACATTAGCCAATTTTTGAGTACTCTGGCCGCGCCCAACATAAGCAGCTAAGCGCTGTCCCGCGCGTTGAAACACATTACCAGTAAACAACTCTCCGGCTTCCGCGCTAAGCTCTAATTTAGAAGCGTGTGAAACAAGGCCCAAAGCTCCTGACAGTCCCCAATAATAAGCGCCCATTTTCGCGCCTTCAAATGCTGCTTCTTTAATCTCTTCAGATGAACCGCCCCTAACTGCTTCTATCCCAGCCATACCTGCTGACCCGACAGCTACACTTCCTGCTAATTTTATCGCGCCTACTGCTAAACCATAACTAATTGAACCGCTTTCAAGCCCGGTTAAACCAAGCGCGCTTTTGCTGATAAATCCACCCTCAACACTCTTAATTGCTCCTGGAATTAAAGAGCCCATTTCTACTGCGCCAAATACTGAAGCGGTAACTGCTGCGCCGCCAATTAAGCCAATACTTACAGTTTTGCCAAGAGCGCTCCAAACACCGTCTGTTTCGTCAAACACTGCTTTAATTCCGCGGCCTGGAAGTTCTAAAACATTCTTGCCATAACGAGACCATTTATCATTATAATCTACAACTCCTCCTGAAACATAAGTATTGAGTTTGCCTTCACTAATTCTTGCATATACACCGCCCCTGAGAAACTGGTCGTCTCCATTAGCATTAATTACTTTTATCTTTGTATCTCCAATATTTTCTAAAGAATCTGAGCCGGTAACCATCCACTGGTTATTCTGGATGGTAAACAAACAATCCTTGGCAATATAAACTTCGCCGTTTCTATCAAAAATCCTGATCTTATTTTCTTTAGACTCTCCACCTGCTCCTCCAACACCTGAAGAAATATACGCGTTGTCAAGGCCTGTGCCTAAGTCAGTTATGCTGTAACCTATGCCTTGATTAACAAAATAGGTATTTTCTGTTTTAGAAACTTTATTGCCGTTAAGCAATAAAAATTCTTCATTATCACCAATAAAACCAACTCCAGTATGCCCGTTTACTTCTTTTGTGCCTCTTAAGCTGAAAACATTGTTTTGCAAATTATAGAGTTCATAAACCGGGCCTTGTGCTAAATCAATCTCACGAGTTTGGTTTAAAATAACTGCTTGTTTATTTTCTGTAACCCGGCTCGCAGACATAAACCTCAGCTCGCTGCCAAACTCTTCTACAACATAACTCCTGGTTATTTCTTTGTCTGTTCCCTGATTGAAGATTACATCAAATGTCTGGCCCAAAGCTATTGGATTGCCGTCATACTCCTGCTCATAAACAGGAACATATTCTCTGCCATTTTTTAATTCCCAGGTGCTTGTTACACTCGCGATTTTGCCGTCTGTACTTTCTACAGAAAAATTAAATGTCGGGTTTTCGCTGATTGCCCCTGATGCAATTCCCGCGTCAATATCAGCCAAAAATTCCGCAAAAGACGCGTCACTAATCTCTACTTGCGCGCTGAACACACGCCAGGCAGATTCATTATTGGCTGCTAAATTAGACACTGTAAAATTAATCGCGTCCTCAGGATGTATGGCATCCATCCTTGCGAAATAAGGGTCTATAGAAGAATCTGTTTCTGAAGGATGGCTATAAGAAGAACTATACCGCATATCATGCCTTAAGCCATTTTCATCTGTGTGCCCAGCAAACATAACTTTATTACCCATCTCATCTGTGCTTACACGCAGATAAGGCGCGTTCCTAGCTACTAAAGAGCCGCTTTCTATGCCTAATGTACCTCCATAAAATATAGATGTAGGATCAACTGAAGCAAGACTTACTTTTGAGTCAATACTGGTATCTCCGGTAATCTCTTTCCAGGTAATCCCATGATCAGGCCTTCCAATGCCTGATACTCTGCAATCAAGCCCGCCTTCTTTAAATAACTGAACATAAGACTCATCTTTACGCGCCTCTAACTGGCCATTCGCGCCAACATCCCAGGAGCCTTGCACCCAGGTTTGGCCATTATATGTAAACGTAGAACCTGGTTCCTGCCAAACACTTAAACTCGCACCCTCGGTAAAAATAAGTTCCTGCCCGCCTCTAACTTCAACTATGCCGCTGATTAAATATGTGTCAGGCGAATTATAATCTCGAATATTAACATTTGTAATATTAGTAGTTGGGCTGGTACTGCCGCCGCCGTCTGGGATTGTATGCAGATAAACTTTCTGATTAGCTTGATACACGCCATTTATTAGGGTTAGCCCGTTTGCGCCTAAAGTTAACTCTGCCTGCACTCCCTGATAATCAGCCATAATGATAAAATCATTTTCAAAATCTTTAACTGCTAAATCAGCAGACAAGGTTACATTGAATTTTTCATCCATTTGCCCAAGATAAATTTTCTCCTGTGCTCCTTCTGCTCCAGCGCTAAATTCATATGCTTGCTTATCTATACCTACATTGCCCTTTTCTCCCGGCATAAGATATACTTTGCCGCTATTTTCTTCATTAAGCTTAATCTTTTCAATCTTTTCATCAGAATTAAATTCAACCGTAACATTTTCAACAGATAAACCGCCAAGCATAATATCACCAGTATAAATTTTGCCGCCATTTTCCCCCTGCACCCAATTGCCGGTAAGAGCATCTTTACTTTGCTCTATTGCCTGCTGTGTTTGAAGCGTATTTATGCCGCCTAAAAGTAAACCAGTGTTCTCAGAATTTAGGAATCCGCTGTAATAACCAATAACTCCAAGATTATGCTCACGTGTGTTTCTGCCCAGTTCAGGATTAAGATAATTAGACACCGAGGTTTGTGTGTTTGCCCCAAATATGCCGTCTGCTTTAATCCCAAGTTCTTTGCCTTGCAGCCACGTAACTGCCTCAGAACCTAAGCTGACTACTCTGAACTTGTCCTGATCATTTATGCTTACGCCATGAATGCCTAAATCATTAATTTCTTTAGAGATATCTGTTTGTGTCTTTTGCGTGGAAAAACTATACTCTGTTACTCTGCCGTTTGCGTCAATCTTTCGTAAACTATACGCGCCAGTTTGATTTTCTGTCCTTACCTGCAGACTCTGATCATTAAAATATGTGCTTGTATTTAGATTAAAACCAGTGTATTTATGATCTTTAGAAAATTGATATGTTTTCTGCTGTATATAAAAATCTTTATTTGCGTCCATTCCAGAGGTGTATACATAATTAAGCACACCATTGGACGGGCCTGCACTATCCTGTCCCCTAAAAGCAATCTGTGTGTTCAGCCTGTTGTCAATGTCATAAAGATTTAACCCGCCTTTAATCAGTTCTGCATTTGAAATATAATCAGTGTGCAAATAAACTTTATTGTCTTCAGGATTGGTTACACTAAGATTATCCAGCCCTAACCCTATCTCGCCGTCAATTTCCTGTACCTTAAATTCCTGCCCGTTCTTTAAAACTGTGTACCCAATGTTTTCCTGCGTAAACTCGTATTTAGCTGTATGCCCATAAATAGTATATTGATTTGCTTTTTCTCCCTGTTCCATATGTGTATCTATATTTACCAGAGCGCTCGCGTTTTGGCCCTGGCCGTTTAGAACGTCAAGATCCCACATTTGGCCAGTTTCACTAATTAACACAGCTGTATTGTTTAATACCATCCACTCTCCGTTGCCTGCGGCAACTCCATTAATTAAAACACTGTCTCTTACTGTGTCTGCATTACTAATCTCAAACTGCTGACCATAAACATAATGAACTCCAACCTGGCCTGATGCGTCTGATTGCAAATGCACAATACCGTGCATTATCTGATTATCGCGGTCAAGATAAGTCATGTTTTCAGGATCTTTAGAAACTTCTAAGAAATTATTCGTTGTTTGAGCGCTGGACATCATTTTATCTGAATTAATTACCAAATCCTCTGCAATATCAAGACCGTCAGCAGAAGATAAATACACAGTCGCTGTGTTTATGCCTGCCTGTGTAATTACTCCTTCTTTATTTATTGCCCCAGGATTAATTGAAAGCTCTTTTAGCTTAGAGCCATTGCCCATATTTACTTCTTCTGCTGACACAAGCCTGCCCATAAGATCAGGGGTAAATAAAATATTGCCCTTTTCTAATCCAAGAGAATACTCTTTATTATTATAGGTGTATTGCTGCTGCAAATTTTCAGTTTCAAGGGCAGTAGTTAATTTATATTTGCCGCCAACATTGGTTACCTGATACGCAATTTCGCCTAACCTTACTTCATCTCCAGCGTCCTGACTGCTAAAACCTTCAAATCCATAGTACGCTTGAACTTTACCGTCAGCGCCGATTACTTCTGTAGCTGATAAATCAGTCCTTGTTTTGCCCTGATTAGTTATCAGGGTAATCTGCTGATTAATGTCTTCTGTGTATGGAAGGGCATTGGTTAAGTGTAAGCCAAACGTATTGCCCTTAAACTCAATCGCATCTCCATTATGAATTGTAATCACGTCCTGATCAGATAAACCGGAGAATCTTACGCTATCTCCGCTGTTAAATGTTACGCCTTTGTTTTCTGAAATGTTTATTCTGCCGTTTTGCAAACTAAAATTATTACTTAAATCTTTGTTTACCCAAACATCATTGCCCGCGCCTGTAGAAGTACCTGATGAATAATTATCGTTCTGGCTGTAATCATAAATATTCTGGCCTATGCCAAAAGATTCTCCTTTAAACAGATCAACGCTTACACCCATATTGGAAAATTCTAAACTTGTCACACTCCCATCAGCGCCAATGGTTAAATCAGAAACAGCAGATCCAGCGTTTATTCTGCCGCCTCCAGCAAACGGGTCAATCTCTAAATCTTTGGTTAATACATAACCACCATTTAAGCCTAAGCCTATATGAACTTCCTGCCCCGGTGACAAATCACTGCTTAAACTTATTGTCTGCTCTGAATAATTGTCCCTAAAACCTATCTGGCTTTGCGCGTTTACGCCTAAACTCGAATCAATGCCCAGCCCAACTACCCTGCCGTCCGCGTTAATATTATTTATTTTAAGTTGTTGGCCGCTAACACCTATGCCAAGCTCAGGCAATGATGTACCGAGCAGGCTGTTGTCTAATATTACTGCGTCATTTGCAGGCACTGACATTGAATGCAAACCAATTACTCCTTCGTAATTAACGGATTGTACAAAGCCTAAACTTTCAGTTTCAAATATCGCGTCAATGGAAGGCTGAATCCCGCCTTCTATTCCTGTAACCAGGCCTGAATGTGTATTAACATTATTTATCGTAACCGGATAATTGCCATCAATCATAAATTTCTGGCCATGATTAAATACTGCCTGGTTTTGCAGATTATAATTTACTGTAAGAGACGCATTCTCACCTGCATGCACCCAGACACTGCCGTTATTTTCCTGTAAATACGCAGTCCCTGCTTGGCCGCCTGAGCCTCCCTGTCCAGATGAAGTAGAAATCTCTTCTACTCCTGTATCTATAATATCTGTATTGCCGTGTAAATTAATTGTAGTTGCGTTTATACCAGCATCTCCGGTAAAGAAATTTGCGTTTGCCGGAATAACCGAATTAAAGCCTACATTAGAATCCTGCGCGTTAATGATTGTGCCTTGCGTAGGGTCAAAATATACATCAAAAGTACCAGCGCTATTTTGCATCAGGCTGTTTCCAGGATAAAGGCCAATATTTGTAGTTAATGTATCATAACCGGTATCTACAATTGTACGATTAGGGGTAAAATAAACCTCTCCTGCAACTTCGCCCTGGCCGGAAAGCAGATAAGCCTGGTTATGAGCAGCATTAGGATCATTGTCCTGTGAATACACAATACCATTATTAAAATCAATGCCTGAAAACGCTGGTGACTGACCAGTAACCTGATTAACCGCGTTATTGTTTATATAATAATCATATAAAGATGTTCCCTGCGCAGGATTAAATGTCCAATTGCCTAAAACCTGCCCATTCTGGTTAGCTAAGGCAAAATTGTGGTTGTTCTGGTTATATAATCCTGTATTGCCGTCTGTATATTGATATTGATAAATCTGAGCGATTGGATTATAGGTAATTGCTGTTATTGCCGGAGCTGTTTGATCAGGCACAGAACTGAGAAGAGAAAAATTACCCTCATACATTTGAGGCATATAGGTAGATAAATAATCATATTGTGTAATCGGCATTAAGCCGTTATTAAGTACATCTATACTGGTTAGCCCATTATTAATTATCTCGGTAAACTCTTCTGTATACTCAGAATTAAAACTATATACAGGACGCTCAGGAATCTTCTGTTGTTCTGTACTCCCAATGAGAATAAATTTATTCGTATCCTGATTATAAGCATAATAATCACGTTTCCCACTATCCCACGCTTCTACATATACAACCTTACCCTCAAGCTGCGCAGGATCAAAATTAGAATTAAAGCTTCTCCTGTGCCCAATCTCTTCACCCAGACTATTTTCATAAGTAATACTGCCGTTATTCCAAACTCTGATTTTTGTCCCATCTTCATTTTCCTGCAAAATATACCGGCTGCCATCAATATCTCCGCCAGTTTCCACATCCCCGAAAATCCCGGCAATTAATCCGTACTGTCCGCCAATTTCATCAACTGCCTGGTTTATCCAGGTATCTGTGGTGATGTTAACTAAAGAATCTGCTAACCCGTTTTCCATATAATCATTGCCAAAATCAATTACTGAGCCTAAATAATCGCTTAAATTACCAGTTGTAAGATTATCAGGCGCTCCAAATGTATATGCAGCTTCTAACCCGCTCCTTAACTTGTTTTCAAAATTATCTTTAAAATTCCCAGAGTCTGAGGCAAAATACGCTTCTGTTGCAGCAATGCTGAATATATCCGCGACTCCAGCAGCTAAAAGCCTTTCTGTGTTTGAAAGCTCAGACCATTCTTTGCCGGTTATAGCTTGAATCGCGCTGGTTACTGCTAAATTAGTTACTCCGGAAACTAACGCTGTTTCAGGCTTATCTAAACATTGAGACCGCAGCAAAATACTGTTAATACTGGTTAATGTTGGATCAATACCCAAAGCTTGCCCAACCTTCTGCATACCTGTATATACCGCAGATCCGGCTATCTTTTGTATTTCAGCAGCTGGAATCTTTGAAATTTTAGTACCTGAAATCTTAGCATCCACAGCAACACTTGCGGCAACTCCAACCACATTTTCCCAGCCGCCTAAATCAAGCTGGCTAACTCCTGCCTGTACTGCGCCTGAGGTAAATCCCTGCTCAAAGGTTGTGCCAGCTCCGCTGCCCCCAATAATTCCGCCAACAATTGCTCCCCCAATAATCATTGCGCCGTCGTTGCCTACACCAACGCTGTCTAAGCCTTCCACCGCGCCAATATACATTGCACGGTCAGCAATACTAGTTACAACTTTCTGCGTAGTAGTTGCCGGCACAGTAGCTGTGCCGTGATTATAAAAATTCTTCACTTTATCGCCAATATTTGTTTTTACAAAATTCTTCACTTTGCCCCAGGCTCCAGCAATCTTGCCGCCAAATTCTGAAAATTTCGACGTAAGCGGAGCAAAAAAATCTTTTATCCCGCTTATCGCAGGGCTGAAAAAATTGCCAATTTTGCCAATTCCTGATGAAATCAAATTGGCAGCTCCACCAAGTTTACTGCCAACCCAAGCTCCAGCTTTCACCAGCCCCTGGGCAATAGTACCCATTTGATTGAATCCACTAACTATATTGCCAGCATTTCCAGCCCAACCAGCGCCGAATCCCTGCATTAGCGGGCCAAGCGCACTGCCCACAAGTCCGCCAACTGCTCCAATTGCGCCAGCTGTTAAAGCATCACCAAAACTATTACCAGCAAGTAAACTCGCGCCCATACTGCCAATAAATGCGCCGCCGCATGTAGCAATTAAACTGCCAACAGTCAAACTCATTGTAAACATCGAGCTTACTGCTGCCATACCAGCGCCTATAGCGCTGGCCCCAGCCGCACCACCTACTCCCAATAATGCCAACCCCGCTCCAGCAGTAAATACCGCGATTATAGCAATAATTATCGCAGCTACAATCATAACTACTGGATTAGACATAAAACTCTTCTTCACCCATTCTTTATGATAGGTAACATCTTTATCTATATGTTTGACCATACCGTATTGGTCATACTGATAAGTAGTTTCAGTAATTGTCAATGAAGAAAATTTGCTCGATTTATAACCGGCATTTCCAATTTCAAATGTTTTTAAATCTAAAGCATTATATTTTATATCATGGGTCCAGGTCGTTGAGCGGCCTTCCTTCATTACCTTGCCGCTCATCTGGCCGTACTGATTATAAGTAATGCCGTAAATATGCTGTGTATCGCCGCCGTTTATTTTTTGCTCATAAGCAATTTTTTGCCCCAGGCCGTTATATTGAAACTGCGATTGTGTAACTGTAGAAAACTGCGTTGAATTAAACACCATATTTGTATCCCATGACTGGTCGCGATGCTTCTTATTTGAACCAGGCGCGTTTTCATCATCATATCCGCCTAAAGTTGTGGTTGTTATACTGCCATCTGCATTATGTATTTCTTTAGTGACAATTATATTGCCGCGGCCGTCAGCTAATTCGCTTTTGTACGAACCATTGTCATCAAGAAAGGTAATCTTGCTGGTAGTATAATAATCTATGGTTAATTGTTCAGCCGGAGCATACGCTGAAAGTTCCGCGTTTTCCGCGTAACCTGTTTGCTGTGCCCAGTTAATCAGCTCTTGTTTAGCAGAAGAATTGTCAGGATTAAGCGCGTCTGGAAACTGCTGCTGAAGTTCAGAGCTGCTGTTATAAACGTTAATTAAAGACTGGGTAACTTCATTTTCAATGTCTTTATTGCCTCTGAGATTGCCGTTTGGATCTGTGCCAAAAAGATGAGACTTAATAATCACTCCAGTACTGGTGCGTGTATATACACTTTCTGTCGTTAAATTCGGCGCGGCATTAGTAACTATAGTTTCTTTCCACGAAATAAGATTGCCCCCAGAATCTAATTGCGTGTCTGAGACAACTTTTGTTTCTATACTATTAAGAAAAATCTGGCCGGTGATATCAACTGATCCCGCCCCCCGGCCTTTGTATGGATAAAGTTGATAGTATCCATCAGATACATCCTCTCCCTGCATAATCTGGTCTGTTGCTAAACGATAGTCGCTCGCCCATGAAGCAGAATTACGCTTGTCATCCATATTTGTACTAAAAGTAGTATCTCCAAGCGTAACCTCTACTTTAGTTAAATTTGTTGAGCCATGTTTAGGAATATCAATCTGCCTGATTTCTATGCTATCTCCTAGAGATAACGTTAAGGTTACTGTATATACATTACTTACGTCATGCCCTAACTGCCATCTGCTAACTTCTTCTCCATTTACAAATACTCCAAAATAAGGCATAGAATGATTGCCGCCGCCGCGCGCGGTCACACTAATTGTTACTTCCTGAGGCCCGCCGCCAAGTCTTTCAAATTCTTCCGCGAGAAGAGACTGCTGTCTGTTAACCTGAGTATATTCTAAAGGATTGCCCTGCGCGTCCCATTTCATTACATCTGAAACAATATTTGTGGTTACCAACTCAGGTGTAGCAGGAGATGTAATTCTGTCTGTATATCCGGCAATCCTTAATTCCTGATCATAAGTAATGCCTGTTCTCTGAGTTGTTTCTATTTCCCCAGAAATCAGGTCATCACTAATACATTGCCAGCCTGTAACCTTATTGCCAATAATCTGAGACTGCGGGAATGTGGACAGTGTTTCAGGCTCGGCTATGTCATTTTCCCTGGTTATGCCTGAAATTGTATGATTTAAAGCCCCATACATTTCAGAATATTCATAACCGGTAATCTGGCCCCCTGCATCATATGTTACATTCCTTGGGGCAACCACATTTCCTGTTTTTAAATCAAAAATATAATTATCCGCTGCATTTGAAACAGCAGGATTATTGATTATAAAAGTGTAAGAAGTGGCCTCTAAATTATCCCCTGAATTTGTGGTCAAAACCTCCTGCCCAGCGAGTAAATTTAAAGCAGCAATATAACTCTCACCTGCCTGTAAAGTTGTGGTTTGATTAGTTTCTACATCCAGTATGTTTATATTGCTGCTTAAAATAACCTCATATCTGCCTTCAATAAGTGTTCCAGCCTGCACATTAGCAGCAGCCACACCTTCAGGCGCAAGGTTTATTCTCACTGTAGTAAAGGTATAGTGAAAATTATCATCTGTGTTTTGCTGGTCTATAAGTATTTCTATGCCCTTTAATAAATCAACCTGCGCAATGTATTCACCTGCAGCAAAATTTACCTGCTGGCTGGATACAGGATCTGTTACAGATAATTCCTGTTGCGCGGATATATCATCTACTCCATCCTCCAAGCTCAAAGAAGCATCAGTCTCTTGCCCAATGGTCAAACTATACCTGCCCTGGATAAAATCGCCGGCAGAAAAATTATAACCGTCTCTTTGTTCTGTATCAGCCAAACTTCGGTCAATAGTAGTAAATGTATAATAAAAATCATTCTCTGCGTCAACCAGTGTTTCTGTACCTTCCAGCAAATCAACTACAGCAGTATATTCTCCTGCCCCTATATTTACCTGCTGATTTGTTTTCCAATCAGTTATCGGCAAATCCTGCTCCAAGTTAACCGTATATCTACCGCCAATAAAATCTCCTCGCTCTAATATATACCCCTTCTCCCATCCTTTGCCAACCTCTACACTATTAAGGGCAAAACTATAAATATTTCCGGTTTCTTTGTTACTCAAAGTCTCTATTTTTTCAAGATAATCAATCTCACAAAAATATTTCCCCTCCTGTACCTGCTTCTGTTGACCGGTAAGAAAATCATTAAAACCTACATTATCTTCTGAGCTTATAGTCTTTTCTTTTCCGGATTTGATTAATATGCCAGGGCCATTGATATAAATCAACTGTTTCCTCACTTCTTCTATCTGCCGATTTCTCCTGGCCCTTCCCCGGCTTGTTTTCATACCCTGATTGCTTAACCGATCATAGGAGCTGGATAAATCCTCTTTGCTCCCAACATAAAAGGTATAATAAGAAGCATCGCTTTTATTAGTATATGTTTCCGTTCTTGCTATACAGTCTTTTTCAACAATATAATTTCCTTTTGCCAAAATTTCGCCGTAGTCAAGAGATATATCTTTCTCAACTCTTGCCTGATATCTGAAAGAGATAAGAGCGCCTTTTTCAATGCGTCTGGTTCTACTATCTCTACGCCCCCAACCTTCAGCTGGTTCTGGCAAGGCAAGATCCCGCCTAACAGTAGTAAATGTCCAAAAAGAATCATTTTCTTCATCTATTATGGTATTTGTGCCGCCTAATACATCAGATTCCGCAATATGGTCACCTTCAACAGCGTAACCATACTCTACAGACATCTCATCACTCCATCCATACGCGCTAATATCCCCAGAAGAACGCAGCCTACTTGCAAATAATTCATAGCTTACACCTTTGCCAATATGCACCGCAAACCTGCCTGCAATAAAACCTCCGGCATCTACACTAATAATCACATCATTTTCAATACCTTCAAATTTTACCCTGCGGCCTACTGTAGTAAATGTATAATAAAATTCTTCATTGTTTGGGGCCAAAAATGTCTGTGTCGCGCTCTTCATATCAACAACTACGATATACGTGCCTTGCGGCATCACAGCGCCTATGCCTTTGCCGCTTATATTTAAATCAGGAAGGCGGATGTCTTCAGTTAAAGTAATTTCATATCTGCCCGCAACAAAATCTCCCGCATTAAAATTAACTAAGTTAGTCGCGTTCTCAATCATTATTTCTCTATCAATGGTGGTGAATGTATAATAAAAACCTTTATCCTGATCAGTAATTATTGTTTCTGTGCCTTCCAATAAATCCAATGCTACTGTATATGTGCCAGGGGCAATACTTACCTGCTGCTGAGTTATAGGATCAGTGATAAATTTAGCCTCAGTTAAATCAATGCTGTACCTGCCGCCAATAAGATCTCCGGCGTTAAAATCAACTGTTTCCTGCGAGTCATCAAAGGTAGCTGTCCGGTCAACAGTAGTAAAAATATAAGAGGAATCGTTCTCATCCTCAGCAAATACTGTTTCTGTGCCTTCTAATAAATCTACCATTGACGTATATGTGCCTGCTGAAAGCGTAAATTCGCCGCCTGTAATAACATCTGTCATTACTCTATCTTCTGTTATAATCCTCACGCTGCGATAGCTGATCAGATCACCTGCCTGAAAACTAACTCCTTCGCCTGCTCCTTCTTTTTCTGTTAATGTAATCGCAAAAATAAAATCACTGTCTTGAACGTAAGTCGCGATTCCTTCATTTAAATCAACTGAAATATCATACTTCCCGGCTGCGCCAAACCTGCTTTCTTTTAATCCAGCATATTGAGAAGGCCCTGAACTGACTAATTCACTAAATTCAGATGCTATTTTAGGCAATGTCTTGCCGAGCAACTCCTCATCACTAAAACCCGCAATATCATGCAATTGATACGCACCGCTTAAAGTACCTTCGCTAAATTCTACATTAGAAACTTTCCACACTACACCTGATTCGTCTATATATTGCATATAATTATGCTTCGCGTTAGAAACATCATAACTCGCTAAACTAAGGTTATGCTCATCCTCAATTACCACATTTGCTGTGCCTCTGATTGTCCCATCCTGGGCAACAGCGTAAACACTAATATTATTTAGCCCCCCATCTGTGTTACGGCTTAGATCCAGGGTGTACTCACTATCCAATGTTTCTCCTGAAAAACTTACATTCTCTGCGCTATATTTGCACCCATCATCATCTGTGTATTGAACAAAATTATTCGCGGTTTCTGTTAGGCTGTAACTCGCGGATTTAAGGTTATGTTCATCTTCAATGGAAATATTTGTAGTCCCTGTTGCCACTCCATTTTCGTCTGTGTTATAAACACTAACATAATTCAAACCGCCATTTTCATCCGCGCTTAAATCCAAAGTATATTCGCTGTCTAAAGTTCTCCCAGCGAAACTAACATTCTCAGCTGTATAAATATCCCCATTCTCATCCCTATACTCTAATGAATTCTGAGCAGAATCCGCCAAGCTATAACTGGCGCGGCTCAAATCATTACCGCGATTAAGCACAATATTAATTGTGGATCTGGTTATACCGTCTTCGCCTTTATTATAAACACTGATATATTTTAAATTATCGTTTGCATCAACGCTTAAATCCAAATCATAGCCTCCAGTTAAACTTTCAGTATTAAAAGTTACATTAAGGGCAGTATAGGTGTCTCCATTGTCCTTTACATACATTACCGCATTTTGTTCCGTGTCTGAAAGGCTGTATGCGCCTGTAGTAATATCATTAACATCTGTAATACTGGTATTTGTGGTGGAACAAATCAAAAGCCCGCCATTTTTCTCCGTTTTTGACAACGCAACAAGAGAATCAGCATCTATTGTATAAGTGTTTGTCAAAGAATTAAGGTCAGCAAAAGTAACATTACTTGCTTCCCAGGTTATGTTATTTTCATCAGTGTACCTTAATGTATTTTCTTCTATGTTGGAAGAGTCATAAACAGCTGTGATAAACCCGCTGATATATTCTGAAGAAAGCATTGCAACACCTTCATAAATATTGCCTTCGCTCTCTGTTTCTACCTCTGATATATTGGATAATACATCTTGCGCGTTCTTAATAGATTCATTCTCCTGCTGCCCGCCGCTGCTATTTGTTGCTTTTGTCTCTTCAGTCTCAATCTTAATAATATTACCGTTTTCATCACGGTGATAAATAAAACCTGTTTCTTCAATCAGGCAATAATCTGAATCACTTAATCTGCGATTGATCTTCTGAAAATTAACTGCTGTTCCATTTTCAAAATTTACCTGGCTAATCTCATAATCATCTTCGCCTTCTGTATAACTATAATCAGCTGCTGAACTAATCCCAACTATTTCTTCTCCGGATAAGCCAAACTCAAATCCTGAAACTTCATATATTGTATTCTCCGCGCTGCTTTCAGCAACTCCGTACACATCTTTGTGGCTAAGTTTCTCATCTTTAAATGCTTCTACTGAAACAATGGCAGGCATTTCCGCATATTCAGTGCGTGTAACACACAAATTATCACCATACGCTAACAAATTAGTACGGGATAGCTCTACATTTGTGCCGTCACTTAAATTTTCTCTGACATTACCGCCTGTATATAAATGGTTCGCTTTTAACAGCCATTCTGCTTGCTGAAAATTACCGGCGCTCAGATAATTTGTATATGAACTATTTTGCGCATCTGATAACTGGCTATGCTCCATTGTATAAATTCTCGTGCCCTGGCTATTCGCGGAAGTTATTGTAGTTTGATTAGAATTTATATTAATCATATTCACGCCATAACCAGAACTGCTAATTTGGTTATTAATCTCTGCCGCGCTAAGCTCAATTCCTTCAGACAAATTCACGCCTGTTTGCTGTTGTATAACTCCAATCGCCTCAGAGACTGTCATATTTGCTGTTGAGTCGCCATTACTGATATTCACACTATCTCCATCATCCATAATTCCATTATTGTTATTATCTATAATCGTCAGATTAGTTCCAGCCCCAGTCCAATCAGCAAAAGTATTTGCTCCGCTATCCGCGTCAGCATCAGCCGCAGGCTCTATAATAGGGGCATCTTCTTCAGGCAATTCTTCTAACGCGTAAGTTTGGTCAATACTATTATCTTTATATGTAACGAGATTTTTAAGTTTATCCATAGGAGTATATGTAACTGTTGCTATACGGCTCAAATCCTGCGCGTAAATATCTTCTGTGCCTCTGTAAGTTGTCCAGCCATACGCTGTTTCGTTAAGGCTCTCAGCAGCAGCTGTGCCCGCGTTAAGCCCTAATTCCGCAACAACAGCTCCAGAATCCATTGTCTGTATTTGTCCAATTACATCGCCGATTACAGCGTCTCCGCCGGCAATATTTTTACTTGTACATGCTGCACCGGCAAAAGAAATAACATTAAATAAAGCGCCTTCAGACAAAACAAGAGAAACTACAAGGTTGCTTTGCGTGTCAAAACTTCCGGTTACAGCACGATTACTAAAATCAGGATTATCATTGAAAAACGCGGTTAACTTTGGTTCATATAAAGCGTCAGCGTATGTAATACCTGAAGTGTTACAAGCAAGAATCTTTTTGCCTGAGCCGTTAAAAACTTCAGAAGACTTGAATTCACCCTTCCTATACTCAGTAACAGTTTTGCCGCCTTTTATTGTCTCTCCAGCGCTATTAGTAGTATCCGCGTATTGCACAGTTACTGTTTTCCGCAGATTAGAAGACGAAGACGAAGATGAGCTATTATTCTTATTCGCAGTTCTAATGCCAAAAACATCCCATCTCTGCAAAGAAAATGACGAATTACTCCAGGAAGACTCCCATAGGGTGTTTACAGTTACCACACTTCCATCTTCCTGCGTTTCTTTGGTTGTGTGATAACCTGTATCGCGGCCTGAAAAATGAGATGAGCTTTGACTCATACGCAAATTACCCTGTAAATCATATTTCTTAATCCAATTTGAACTCCCCCCTTTGCCAGCAGCCCCTCCTTTAGAAATTACGTCTCCAGCCACACTCTTTATTTCACTCCACCATCTGGTTCCCGCTTTGCCTTGAGTATAACTTCCTCCATTAGAAAATGTTAATGTGACTTCCTTAGACGTAACATTTCCTGCATAATTTTTGACTGTAGTGACAATCGCTGTAGTATTGCCTGAATATGTATACATAATACTGGTCTGTGTATTTTGTCTATCGCGATACCATGCGGAATCAGTAGTCACTTTAGACAGTTTTCCTGTATTGTCATATTCATAAGTAACAACATCTTGTTTTAAATGCATTAAATCCTCAGATGGATTCGCCCTCTGCCAATCACGAAGATCCCGCTTATCTTCAGGAGTTCCGTAAGTATCTGTAGTAACACTTAAAAGCGTTCCCATACTATTATATTGCCTGAGATTAACCACGCGTCCGCTAAGGACAAGTTCTTGTTTGTGTTCATCTGAGGGAAGAACATAAATATCTGTACTCTCCTTAATTGTTCCGGCACTGCTGTTATGCTCATAAGTAGTAACTTCCTGTTTGGTGTTAACCATTACTTTTTTATCAGCGATCCAGATGCTCTTCCTTTTCCCAGAGTCATCATATGACCTTACCCAATGACCTCCTGTTTTCTGTGCAGCGTAAGTATTTATGGTGTTTTCAACCATTGTCCCGGCATTGTCATAAACAGCAGCTTCCTGTTTTGTCAGCACAAGCTCTCTTTCAGCAGGAACCCATTCATCTTTAAGACAAACAGATCTGTTTTGCGGCGGCAAATATGTCCAATGCGCGTCACGCATTACCAGCAGTTCATATGTATCTGTTGTTTTTCCTGACAACACCCCTTCACTATCGTAGGTATAAGTAATAATTTCCTGAGCTGTAAGCACAAAGTCTCTTATCTCTGGAATCAACTCATCTTTCTGATCTACTTTAGACATATATCCGGCAGGTTTATATGTCCAATGTTCTGCTTCCACTACCTGTAATTTATAAACATCTGTGGCCTGCTTAGTTATTTTTCCATCACTGTTGTACTCATAAGTTTTTACCTGTTTCTCAATAAGAGTTAATTCTGAATCCCCAATATTAGACGCAAACTGCTCTACAGTTTCCTCTAACATATCTCCCTGATCATTGCGCTTGTAAGTATATACTTCTTTAAAATGCCCGGATAAATCTTTGTCTTCCATATCCGCGTATTTGTCAATTATCTGGCTGACAACCTGGCCATCAGCGACTTCTGAGGTGTAGGTTTTTGTTACTACTCCGGATAAAGTCGTAATGATAATTTTGCCATCCTGAGCCTGAGAAATAATCTCTCCATCTTCATTATAATTTATGTTTGTAATCTGATAATTATCATATTCTGTAACAGATTTCTCTATTGCCCCTGCCGAATTTCCCATCTGCTGGCAAATTTCTTCAATATTATCAAAAGTAACATTTTTATTTTTTATCTGATACGTGGTTATTTTTCCGGAATATGACATTGAAGTAACTTGCGCTTGCTCATTATAAGTATAATTTACCTCGTAATTTTCATACTCGGTCAGTTCAGTATTTTTACCCCCGCTAAATATAGAACACTCCATCATTTTTCCGTTCTTAATTTCTGAAATCACATTGCCCTGTCCATCATAATTATACTCTGTGACTAAATCTTTATATTCAGTTACTGAAAACGAATTGTCTTTGCGAATTGCAACAAGTTCAAGAGCCCTGTTATAAAAAGCAAAATCAGCTGAATCAATCACTCCGTCTCCGGTTAAATCATATTGAGATAATTCCTCTGCAGAAACTCCATATCTGGCATAGCGCTCCACGTAAAGCTCAATAATATGCCTATGGCTGCTATAATTTTTTTGTTTTTCAATAATATAGTTAATTTTATCCGTATCTAAATTCAGCATTTCTTCTACAGTATATTTATGTGCAGTCCCATTTTTGATGGAATAAGAATAATTTGCCACACTGCCATTTAAAGTCTCAGATTTTATTTCGCCATTACTATCGTATGTATAGTCAGTAGTAAATGCCTTATATTCAGTAACTGCAATAGATCCCCCAATATCGAAAATTTTATAAAGCCCAACATTTTCCTGACAAAAAGCAAAATCAGCTAAGTCAATCACTCCGTCTCCGGTTAAATCATATTTAGCTAAAAGAGCTGAAAACTGCCGCTCACATTGTGCTAACGGAACCTGATAATGGCTGCCGTTATCAATATACCCCTGATACTGCTGTATTCTTTTCATCAATTCATTCGCTTCCTCTACCGCGGAACTTACTAAGTTTACATCACTAACAGTTACTTTGCCGTCATGATTAAAATCAACTTTATCCGCGTTTGAATTCAAAATCTCTTCTATTGTGTATTTCCCTATCTCATAATCACTAACGTTCTCTATAGAATAAGTTTTTCCACTTAAAACCTTAGAACTTACATTTCCATTACTATCATAGGAATATTGAGTACTTAAATCCTGATATTCTGTAATAGACACTGTTATATTACTGATAATTTCAACAAACTCAGCAGATTTTTCAAAAATAGCCAGATCAGCTGAATCAATCGTGCCGTCAATATTTAAATCATATTGGGATAAAAGAGATGATAGCTCATTAGAAGCACTTCTAACACGAGAGCTACTTCTATGCCTCCTACTGCTGTACCGGTCAATCCGATCAATCAAGTATTGCTGCTGATTTATCGCAGCCTGCATATCCGCAGCTGTTAATACACCATCCTGATTATAATCAAGCTCAGTTATATTTGCTGTATCAGAACTCAATAACGCATCTATATCTTCCGCAGTACAGCTAATCCCAGGTTTTATGTTATAAGTTACTACTGTTCCATTTAAAACTTCTGAAGACTTGTTGCCGCTCTCATCATACTCGTATTTAATCACCCAATCTTTATACACAGTAACTGCTGCTATGTCGCCATTCTCATTTTGATATAAAACATTGCCATCCCTGCGTTCCTCGATTACTCTGCCCTGATCGTCATATTCGTAAGTAGTAATTGCTTCTAAAGCCGCGCTTCTTTCAGGCTCTGTTTCCACTTCTGTCTGTTCTTCAACTTCAACAACTGTGTAAGCACTGCTTAAATTATCTCCAGAAAAACTCACATTTTCAGTATGCCGCTCGCCGTCTTCTCCTTTGTATTGAATAAAATTCTTAGACGTATCTGAAAGGTCATACTCAACAGACCTAATATTATGTTCATCTTCTACTGAAATATTGGAAGTAAACCGCACCACTCCATCATCGCCAATATTATAAACACTAAGATGTTTAAAATTACCCGCCCCATTCTTAGTTAAATCCAATGTATAAGTACCACTTAAAGACTCGCTATTAAAACTTACATTATCCGCTGAATAAATGTCTCCGTTTTCATTCCTATGCTGTACTGAATTTTTAGATGTATCTGAGAGGTCATAGCTGGACTTGCTTAAATCATTTGGATCAATTACCAAATTAGTAGTTACTCTTACAACGCCATCTGAATCAGTATTTTGAACATTAATATGTTCAAAACAGCCGCTTGAGTCTTTTTGCATATCTAAGGTATATGCGCCGCGTAAAGACTGGCTTTCAAAACTTACATTATCCGCAAAAAAAACATCTCCGTTATTATTTACATATTGGATAGAATTAAAGGAAGTATCTGACAAATCGTAAGCAGCTGTAGTAATATCTGTAACATCTGTAATACTGGTATTTCGAGCTACAAAAATTAACACACCGTTTTCTGTCTTCTTACTGAACTTAGCAACAAGAAAATCCGGGTTTATTACATAAGAATCTGATAAAAAATTAAGATCATTAAATGTAATCTGCGTTGCTTCCCAAACAATACTATCATCATCAGTATAACTTAATGAATTATTCGCGAAATCAACAGAGTCATATTCAGCAAATGTAAAACCCTTAATATATACTCCTGAAACAAACTCAGAACCTTTGTAAATCTCTTCTGTCTGGTTAACTTCTAATTTTGAGATGTTTTCTAACACTGCCTGAGCATTTTTTACATATTCATTTTCTGTCTGCTCGCTCTGCTGGCCATCAGAATCTTCTGAGTCCTTAGCTTCATTTTTAACAATAGCGCCATTTTGATCCCGATTATAAATAAAGCCTATCTCATTAATATGGCAATAATCAGAGTTATCCAACTTAAGGCTAATTTTCTGAAAATTAACTGCTGCGCCGTCTTTAAAATTTACCTGGCTAATCTCATAATCAACTTCTCCATCTGTATAACTATAATCCATTGCTGACTTAATCCCAACTATATCTTCTTTTTGTAATTCAAAACTAAGCCCTGAAACTCCACACATATTATTTTCTAT
Organism: Candidatus Omnitrophota bacterium; assembly: GCA_003645745.1. Classification (GTDB taxonomy): domain Bacteria; phylum Omnitrophota; class Gorgyraeia; order B26-G9; family B26-G9; genus B26-G9. Next base: position 815 of record QNCH01000001.1, on the reverse strand, counting down.
TGTTTCAGCAACTGCATATACATCTTTGTGACTAAGTTTGCCATCTTCAATCTGTTCTACTGAAACAACTGTATCTTCTCCCGCAGACTCTGTACGCGTAACACACGTTGTAGAATCACTAACCAAAACTTGACTGCTCTCTAAAACTTTGTTTGTGCCGTCACTCATATACTCAGTAGTATTTTCATTCTGATATAAATTATTCTGTTTTAAAAAATATTCAGCCTGCTCAAAATTCCCTTTACTAACATAGTTTGTATAAGAACTATTCTGAACCTCTGATAACTGAGTATAATTAATTGTCTCAACTCTCACTACGTCCTGTCTCGCAACAGATGTTATTCTGGTTTGCGTTCCAGTGATATCAACCATATTCACATTATAAGTAGAATTATTAAGCTCTGTTAGATTAAAAACAGACTGCTCTAACCCTGTTTGTTTTTGTATACGCTCAACTGCCTGCGAACCTGAAATAGTCTCTACCTCTCCCTGGCTTGAAGAAATAGTTACCCTGTCTTGGGTATCTAAATTCCCGTTATGATTAGTATCTGTTACCACCAGATCCGATGAGGATGAGGATACCGTAATATCCTTTAAAGTAGTAGCCGATGATTTCCTACTTCTTCCAGTTATTGCCTTAAAAAGAGCTGCTGAGGAGAAGGAGCCCGTAATATCCTTTGTCTGCTCCTGAGTTAACTTCTCCCCAAAAGAAATTTCTCCCTGCGCCAAGATATACCCGCTAAAATTATTCAAAAACTCATGTTTACTTATTTGGCGCTGCTGTCCATTATCAATAATATTTACTGTATTTGCCT